>JBEEHI010000152.1:0-21164 GCA_041167305.1 Verrucomicrobiota bacterium | reverse complement strand
CGGTGCTGCTTTGGAAGTTTTGGGCGAAGCCCCAGGGCGTTCCTGAACCTCCAATCAGCGTTGTCGGGGTCACGAGAGTGACATTGATTGTGTAGATTGTGTTGGCCGCCGTCGTGATCGGGCCGAGGTCGACGAGGATCACTGGTCCAGCCGCATTGGTGAACACCGGCGTGGCGGCTCCATTGTAGGTATCCCAGAACTGCACCCGAGCCACGACGTCGGTGTAAGTCTGGGCCGCGGCCGAGACCATGTAGAGCGTCAGTTTCGTGATGTTGAACGAAGTGGTGCCACCGGGCAGGACGTTGTTGGTGAAGCCGTCGCCCATGTAAGTGCGCGGCATGCTGCCGGTGAAGTTAAGGCCATCAGCGTCTGTGAAGGTATCGAGTAACACGACGTTGCCCGGGGTCGCTGTCGCCGTGGCCGTAGCCGTAGCTGCCGGCGTTGCCGTTGCTGTGGCGGTCGCAGTTGCCGTGGCGGTTGCTGTTGCTGTGGCGGCAGGTGTAGCCGTAGCTGTAGCCGTAGCCGTGGCGGTAGCGACGGGGGTTGCCGTTGCCGTGGCGGTAGCCGTAGCGGTGGCGACAGGGGTTGCCGTTGCTGTGGCCGTAGCGGTAGCGGTAGCGGCGGGAGTTGCCGTCGCTGTTGCTGTAGCGGTAGCCGACGCTGTTGCTGTCGCGGTCGGGGTCGGTGCCGGGCCAGTGTTCGGGACGCCTTCCACGATGATGCCGATACCTTGATAGTCGAGGCCGAGCGAACGCGAATCGGTGGACGCGAAGTTGAAGTCGGTCCGAGCACTGGCGTTACGGAAGTAGCCATAGGTAGGATCGACGCCGGTCAGGATCTGACCCGAGGCGTAGGTGTCGCCAGAGTTCGAAGTGATCAGCGACGTCAGGTTCGAGTCGTCTGCCAGAGCGGCGCCGGTGCTGCTTTGGAAGTTTTGGGCGAAGCCCCAGGGCGTTCCTGAACCTCCAATCAACGTTGTCGGGGTCACGAGAGTGACATTGATCGTGTAAATCGTGTTTGCCGCCGTCGTGATCGGCCCGAGGTCGACCAGGATCACCGGTCCAGCCGCATTGGAGAACACCGGCGTGGCGCCTCCATTGTAGGTATCCCAGAACTGCACTCGAGCCACGACGTCGGTGTAGGAGTTGGCCGCCTGCGATACCATGTAGAGCGTCAGTTTCGTGATGTTAAACGAAGTGGTGCCACCGGGCAGGACGTTGTTCGTGAACCCGTCGCCCATGTAAGTGCGCGGCGTGCTGCCGGTGAAGTTCAGGCCATCGGCGTTTGTGAAGGTATCGAGTAACACGACGTTGCCCGGGGTCGCGGTGGCGGTAGCCGTCGGGCTAGCTGTAGCTGTCGCTGTGGCGGTGGCCGTCGCGGTAGCTGTCGCTGTAGCGGCAGGTGTACCCGTAGCCGTAGCCGTGGCGACGGGAGTTGCCGTGGCGGTTGCCGTGGCTGTGGCTGTGGCCGTGGCGGCAGGGGTAGCTGTCGCGGTGGCGGTCGCCGTTGCGGATGGAGAAGCGGTGGCGGTAGCCGTCGCAGTGGGTGTCGGGGCGACGCCGCAAATGCCAGGCCCTGCCGTGTTGTCAATGAATCCTGAAACGGTGCCGCTGAATGTATTCGAATTTGTCGCCCCTGAGGCTGTACCCACGACAATGACGAAGTTGGTCGCTGCCGGGACGGTAAACGAAAAAGTACCGCTCCCTACAGTGGTTCCCAAGCCGCTAATTCCGGTGTCGCCGAGGTAATTCATGCAAAGATTACCCAAGGCATCGCCCTGGGCTATCGGCGGAGAATACGAGGTCTGATAGGCTGCGCCCATAATGTCCCCAAGGGGAGCTACGCCGCCCGACAGCGCCGCATTAATTGTGGCGGTAAAGCAGCGGGGCGCTCCGCTGGTGTTGTTGAAGCTGAAGGTTTTATAGTTGCGGGTCCCGGCGGTATTGATCGGACCCGGGCAAGCCTTTCCTGAGCAGGTGCTGGGGATGCCATTGCGGCCCAGACGATCCGGCTGAGAAGGATCGGTCGTCGCAATAGTGGTTGGGGCGATGGTCTGGTCTGCGCCGCCGCCGCAGGTCGGCACGGTGAGCGGGATTGACTTGGTCCCGCTGGCAAAGGTGAGATTAAGGGAAAGGGCAATGTTCGTGCCGCAGACAAACGACGGGTCCACGGAGATGGTGAAGGGCACGGAGTTGTTGCCGGTTTGATCGATGACCAGATTAGAATAGGTCGCGTTGCCCTGAGTCACGGTCACGCCTGTAGTCGAGGTGGTCAGGGTGGCGGAGATGGCGGTTTCCGTGCCGCAGCCGTCGTTTGTAACTGGGATGTTCAAGTTAACGCATTCGTTGCGATTAACGATGCCGTTGCCATTGCCGCCTGAAGCGGAGTCGTTAATTGCAACCGCGCTCGCATCGAGTTTGGAGACGCCGGCCATGGCGAAATCCTGGTTGCTTGTGCCGGCACTGGTAACAGTGACCGGGGCGGAGGCTGGCGCCGAGGTGGCGCAGTTGCGATCCGGGTCAGCGGCGGTAGCGGTGTAGCTGCCGGCCGGGACCAAAATCGAATAAACACCGGCAGCATTGGTAGCTGCGGCAAAGCCGTTGTTGAGAGTCACGGTTACGCCGAGAATCGGAGCACCTGTCGCCTGCGACGTGACGGTGCCGGTGACCGTTCCCCAGGCGGGAGCGCTGGTGCAGCTGGGGAACCGGAACGCTGCGACGCGGGTGGACCAGTTGAAGGCGCCGGTCGTCTTTAAGTATTCATTCGTGTAGTAGAAGGTACACTGGTCGACTGGATCAAGAGTCATCGAGCTATAATCACCCCAGCGGTTGCCGCCGGTAGCATCCTGGGAACCAGCACCGGCCTGCATCACGACTTCGGTCCCCATCGTGTTGATGGTGTCGGTAGCCAAACGGCCAGTCATCCAAATGGAGGGAAAGGTGGTTGCACTCGATTTGCTGTAACCCATCGCAATGTTCCCGTCCTTATCCATCGCCATCGAGCCTAGCCAACGGTAGTCGGTGTCTGGATCGAAGGTGGACTGCTGAAAAATCGTGGGCGTGGCGGTCGAATTTCCCGCGTTCCTGAATTCGTACCAGCGGATGGCATTGTGGGCGGTCGATCCGCGGACAGGGATATTCGCCAGGATGGACTCCTGGGGCGAAGCTTGCGTTCCATTGTTGCGATAGGCCAGCCGATACATGAAATGGTCCTTGATATTATCGAGAGCCGCCGCACTAGCCTGGCCCTGTTGCGGAACACAGAGTCGGCCCGTGCTCACGCAGTTGGCGATTGTAGTAGTCGTGTTAGCGATCGTGGACTCTGTTAACGTGATTGTAGGAGTAACTCCCCACGTTACCGCGACTCTGGTTGAGGAAGTAAGCGCACGGCTGGTAGGGTTCGGACCCATAACAAACGAGGCCTCGCCCACGGGTGGAGGCGTGAGACTATCGAGGTCAGCGGGGAGGAATCCAAACTGGTTACCGGTCAGATTGGCGCTCTGCATTCGGGCAGGCTGACCTGCAATCATCTTGTCGCGTTCGAACACATAGACGCGTGGGAAGAGGAAGGCCGTGCCGGCGGAATTGAAAATGTGCGCACTCATGTAATAGCCGTCCGGCCATACGCCGGTGTGCGGGTAATCGAGAAAATTCACAGGGTCAGTGACGAAATCGTAGAGATACCACTTGCCAGTCGCGTCACCGGTCTGAGAGACCGCGAAGCACTGGTGCGAGTTAGTCCCGGCACCGGCGCCGACCACAAACTGCGACACTACCCAGCGATCGGAAAGAATGTCGTAGGACACAACAGGGTCCCCATCGTTGTGTGAGGCGCAAACGCCTCCGAGTGTCTGGAAGAGGGTGTTCCCAGCGGCTGGACCGTAGAGCAGCGCCCCAGTGTTCTTATTGAAAACCGCAAAGCTCGTGTTGTTCCACTGCATGTATTGGGTGGCCCCGACGCGGCCGTTCACATCGGGCGGATTGCTCCCAGGAGCGAACCCGGCGAGTCCTACGCCGACAGCATCCCAACTCACACCGGTAGGAGTTGGCGCAGAGTAGATCGGACCCGGGGTCGTCTGGAGAGCTGTGTCAACCCCGGCGCCTTCCGTTGGTCCGGGAGGAGTTATCGGTTCCACGTTGTGATGACCGGGCGCCATCGATGGTGGGATCACGGGCATATCGCGCAACGAGATGGTGACTACTGGCTTCACCCCTGTGGTAATCTGTGGTGCAGCAGCGCTGAGGACGGGCGCGCTTCCAGCCGCCGGCTCCGCGGCTACGGTGAAGCCGCTCAGTGCGAAAATCGCGAGCGCCAGGCCGATGCAGCACAAGGCGAATCCAAAAAGCGATCGCGGGTTAAAGAATGCCGATTGAGAGTTGGTTTTTTTCTTCATGGTGGTACGGACTGCGCGGTTGTTTTACAGATTGGGTGAGCGGGCGTGGCTAACTATCGAGCGGACAACTCTCGCTCACGCAGGGCGACGCGGGGCGCCAAATGCGAGGTGAAAATCGAAGATTACCGGGATTAGCGGGGGATTTTCGGAGTTGATGGCGTCTTTTTAAATGAAATGCCGATTTAAGGTCAACGATTTTCGCATTACATTGTCGTAATGTTTGATCCTAAGCTGCGCAGCAGGACGTGAATCCCGCCGGAACAGGATGAGCGTCGCGTTCTTCCCTCGCCGACAGCGAATTAGCGGCCCTGATCGCTTGTCCCGCCCACCGCGAACTCCACCAGCCGCCAGCGCTCTCCCTCTTTTCTATAAGTAATGTTGAGATGGTAAACCTGCTGGCCGGGTGGCGTCTGGCCGCGCGAGTACTGCTCTCTTTGTTCCAGCGGAATCCATCCAGTTAGCCCGCCGGCGATAGTGCCGCCCTTGCTCGGGTTAAAGCTCGCGTGAATACTGGCTGCGACCTCGCAGGTGCCGCCGACGCATGACACATGATCCACTTTCGCCCCTTGGAATTGGAACACCTCGGTCCCTTCTGCGCTCGAGGGGCACTGCGGGCAGTCGGTGCTCGTCGTCTTGGCCGGCATTGCTTTGGTCAACCAGGTAAACGCGTGACAATCCTCCACAATATCGTCTTCGGAAGGCTGCGTCTCCTGCTCCTCCCGCTCTGGCGAATTCGTGACTTCGGGCTCACGCTCGCTGGTCTTGTCTGATTTCTCTTTCCTGTCTGAATCCGATTTCCTCGAACACGCCGCCGCCAGCAGCGCAAAAGAGATGAGTGCGACCTGAAGAATTTTCACTCGTTCCCTGTATCGCTTGAATGCATCCGCGACAAAAAGAACTTTTCGCTCCGTTGAGTCGCCGGGGAGGGATGATTTTTTTGTAGGCTCGAAAAGACGCGCACGTCCCGAACTCTTCAGTCTGCGGTCCCCCAGAGACGGCCCACCGGACCGTGGCTCACTCCCCGTGCCCCTCGTTCCCAAACTCTGTTTGGGAACGCGGAGAAATCGAGATCATGGCGTCTGGCACAGACGCCTTACAAATGACGGCGAAGCTGGTTACGCCGCTGCTTCCTGTTTCTTCGCCGTCGCCGGAGTGAGGGCGTCTTCGATCACGCGGAAGAATTCCGCGATGTCGATCGGCTTCGTCAGGTAGGCGCGCGCCCCCGCGGAAAGCAGGCGCTTGATCTGGGGCGAAGTGGCGTCGGCGCTGATGACGACGACGGGAACGTCTCTCGTGAGCTGGTCCGCTTTTAACTGCGCCAGGACCTGCCATCCCGGCATGTCAGGCAAATGCAAGTCGAGCAAAATCAGATCCGGAGAATGTTGCCGGGCCAGCTCCAGACCGACACGGCCTTGCATGGCCGTCATCAACTCGAGCGCGGGCCGTTCCGCCAGCATCTGGTCGACCAGGGTCACGTTCGAGAAATTGTCTTCTATATAGAGAATGCGGCGGGCTTCTTCGGCGAGCTGGAGTTCGGCGGTCGAGGCGCCGCGGGTGACGGAGAGCGTCTGGAGTGGAGATTGCGTGTGCGGAAGGTCCAGCCAAAAAACGCTGCCGCTCCCCAGGGTGCTGTTCACGCCGATCGATCCGTTCATCGCGTGGACGAGGCGCTGGCAGAGGGCGAGGCCGAGGCCCGTTCCTTCGACGGACGATCGTTCCGCGCCGAGGCGATCGAACGGCGTAAAGAGCCGCGCCAGTTTATCCACGGGAATTCCCGCGCCGGTGTCGCGCACGGAGATTCGCGTCAGGTCCTTGCCCGAATCGGCGAACGAAACCGTGACGCAGCCTTTAACGGCGGTGTATTTCACCGCGTTCGAAAGCAAATTCAACAAGACCTGTTTCAACCGCTGCCGATCCGCGAGGACGTAGGTGGCGGTATCGGCGGAACAATTGGACGCGAGGACAATGGTGCGTTCGGCGGCCAGCGGGCGCATGAGATCGAGCGCTTCGCCGATTGCCTCCTCGAGGCAAACCGGTTCGACGGAGAGCTGCAAAGTTCCCGCCTCGATCCGGCTGATATCGAGCACTTCGTTGATGAGATTCAAAAGGTGGCGCCCGGCGCTGAGGATGTAGCGAATGCGCGGCCGCTGCGTTTCCGTCGGCGACTGGCGATCGAGCAATTGGCCGAAGCCGAGAATGGAATTAAGCGGCGTCCGCAATTCGTGGCTCATGCGCGAGAGGAAATCGCTCTTGGCGTGGTTCGCCCGGTCCGCTTCTTCCTTCGCTTCGCGCAACGCCTTTTCGATCCGCGCCCGGTCCGTGACATCGTGCGCCACGCAAAACATGATCCGGTCTTTCGCCGACCAGGTGACCGACCAGAGCACATCGACCAGCGTGCCATCCTTGCGGACGTAACGATTGACGAAGTCGGTGACTTTGCCGGTCTCCAGCATGCCTTTCGCCGCGGCGTCGGTCATTGGCCGATCGTCTGGAAAGACAAAATCAATGTAACGCCGGCCTATCAGCTCGACGGCTTCGTAACCCCAGAGTTCCTCGCAGGCGGCGTTCACGCTCAGGAAGCAGCCCTGCTCGTCGATCGTGCAAATGACGTCCTGCGAATTGTCCATGACCAGCTGGTTCGCAACGAGGGCCGCTTGCAGGTCGCGCCGGCTTTTCTCGAGCGCGGCCTCGCTGGCTTTGCGCTCGGAAATGTCTTCGACCATCAGGAGGAAATGTCGCGGCTCGCCCTGTTCGTCCCGGATGATGCTCGCGGTGCGGCTCACCCAAAGGATTTCGCCGTTCTTGTGGATGTAACGCTTGTCGCCGGTGAAGCGGGCCGTGCCCTGGACCAGGCTCTGGGCGAGTTGCCGGCCGGTCTCGATGTCGTCGGCGAAAGTGATGCCCTCGGCGGTGCGCTGCCGGAGCTCTTCGTTGGAATAGCCCACCATCCTGCAGAACGAGGCGTTCACGCGGAGGAAGCGTTCATCCAGCGCGAGAAGGGCCATGCCGATCGGCGCGCCCTCGAAGAGCTCGCGAAAGATCGCGTCGTCCGGCGCCAACTCTACGGGATTGCTAAGGTCGAAATTGGGTGGTGTGGCGGCGAGCGGAGCTTGGTTCATGCAGAGTGGAGCAGGAGAATTCGCCGTGGGTGGATGCTTATAGGTGTTTTTCCCGCATCTCGTTTAGCAGGCTCCGTTCCAGCCCTCTCCTCTTCCCAATCGTGCTCGTGCTCGTGCTCGTGATCGATCTTCGGCAGCGCCAAAGGCGCGCTCTCGTTCCAGCCTGGGGCAGCGCCCCAGGCTACCGGTGATGCCGCGCCTTTGGCGCTAAGCACTCCTGAGGGTGAGAGCTCGGGAACGCTCCGTCGATCACGAGCACGAGCACGAGCACGATTACGAGGAGCTAGCGCCAGGGCCGTGGCCGCCCCTTGCGCTCGCTGCCAACTATCGCTTTAGTGAATCTGCGTTCGCTTTGAGGCCCCGAAGCGATCTCACCAATTCGCAGCTTCACACTTATGCATTATCTCCAATCCTCTTCCGCTTCGGGGTTCGTTCGAACCGCCACCGGCGCCTGCGCGCTCGCCCTCCTCTTCGGCGCGGTGCTCATAACGCCTTGTCGCGCGGCCACGCCCTCGCCATCGTCCTCCCCAAGTCCGTCCGAAAAACCAGCCGACATGACCGCCAACCCGTTTCTGACCGAGAGCACGCTGCCCTACAAACTGCCGCCGTTCGACAAGATCAAGGACGAGCATTTCCAGCCCGCCCTCGAGCAGGGGATCGCCGAGGAGGAAAAGGAAGCCGATGCGATCGCGAAGCAAACCGAGAAGCCGACTCTGGAGAACACAGTGGTCGCGCTGGAAAAATCGGGCCAGTTGCTCGCGCGCGCCCGCCGCGTCTTTTCAAACTTCGGCGCCTGCAACACGAACCCCGCCATCCAGAAACTCGAGAAAGAAATGGCGCCGAAGTTTTCCGCGCACAACGATGCGATCCATCTCAACAGCGCGCTCTTCGCCCGCATCCAGGCGCTCTATGACGCGCGCGAGTCGAGTAAGCTCGACGCGGAATCGAAGTGGCTCCTCGAGCGGTACTACAAGGATTTCGTCCGGTCCGGCGCGAAACTCTCGGAGCCGGACAAGACGAAACTGAAAGCGATCAACGCGGAGCTGGCGAAACTGCAAACCGATTTCGAGCAGAATGTCCTGAAGGAAAAGAACGCGTCCTCCATCGTGGTCGACAAGAAGGAAGACCTCGCCGGAATGTCCGATAACGAGATCGCCGCCGCGGCCAAGGCTGCGAAAGACGACGGGAAAGAAGGCAAGTTCGTCATCCGGTTGCTGAATACGACCGGCCAGCCGTCGCTCACCTCGCTCCAGAATCGGGCGCTCCGGGAAAAGATCATGCAGACGTCGCTCGCGCGGAACAGTCACGGCGGCGAATTCGACAACAAGGAAGTCGTGAGCCGCACGGCGAAGTTGCGCGCGGAACGCGCGACGCTGCTCGGCTACGCGAACCACGCGGCCTACCAGCTGGAAGATCAAACCGCGAAGGACGTGCCGACCGTGAACAAGCTTCTGGCCGATCTCGCTCCCGCGGCGGTGGCGAACGCGAAGAGGGAAGGCGCCGACATGCAGGCCATCATCGACCAGGAAAAAGGCGGTTTCCAACTCGCCGCCTGCGACTGGGATTTCTATTCGGAGAAGGTGCGCAAGGCGCGCTATTCGTTCGATGAATCGCAGCTCAAGCCGTACTACGAGCTGGACCACGTCCTGGTGGACGGCGTTTTTTTCGCGGCGACGAAACTCTACGGCATCACGTTCAAGGAACGGAAAGATCTGCCGACGTATCTGCCCGAAGTTCGGATCTGGGAAGTGACGGACAAAGACGGCAAGCCGCTCGCGCTTTTCATCGGCGACTATTATGCGCGCCCGTCGAAACGCGGCGGCGCCTGGATGAATCAATACGTCGGCCAGAGCGGGCTCATGGGAACGAAGCCGGTGGTGGCGAATCATCTCAACATTCCCAAGCCGCCCGCCGGTGAGCCGACGCTGCTGACCTTCGACGAAGTGCGGACCGCGTTTCACGAGTTCGGCCATGCGCTGCACGGCATGTTTTCGAACGTGAAGTATCCGCGGTTCAGCGGAACCAGCGTGCCGCGCGATTTCGTGGAGTATCCGTCGCAGGTGAACGAGATGTGGGCGACCTGGCCGGAAATCCTGAAGAATTACGCCAAGCATTATAAGACCGGCGAGCCGATGCCGCAGGAGCTGCTCGATAAGGTCCTGGCCGCGGAACGATTCAACCAGGGTTTCAAGACGACGGAATATCTGGCGGCGTCATTGCTCGATCAGAGCTGGCATCAGCTCACTCCGAACCAGGTTCCCACGGACACGCTCGCGTTCGAAGCGGACGCGCTGAAGAAAGCGGGAGTGGATTATCCGCCGGTCCCGCCGCGTTACCGCTCGACGTATTTCTCGCATGCTTTCGCGGGCGGCTATTCGGCTGGTTACTACTCGTATTTGTGGAGCGAAGTGCTCGATGCCGACAGCGTGGAATGGATGAAGCAGCACGGCGGCTTGAAGCGCGAGAACGGCGATCATTTCCGGGAAACACTTCTCTCGCGCGGCGGCAGCGACGACGCGATGAAGTTGTTCAAGAACTTCACGGGGGGCGATCCTGATGTGGCGCCGCTGTTGAAGCGACGCGGCCTGACGAAGACCGCGCCCGCCGAAGCGCCCGCGCCTCCTCCGCCGAAATAATCAAGGAGGGGCGATTTGAAATCGCCCTTTCTTGAGACGGTCCCGCAGCCGCGGGACAAACCGCCGCTCCTTGTCTTGGAGACGGCTCGCCTTCGAGCCGTAAAATTTGGCGTTGCAGGGCTTCTCTCATTCCGGCGTGAGGGCACGCCGGCTCCAAATATTAGCGCATGTCGGGCTAACTGCGTACAAGTCGAGACCGGATGCGCGTAGTGTCCGCGCCATGATGCGCATGCATCCGGCTAAAACAGGAGGTCATGAATGCACTTCCCGTTTACCGGAACCTTACCTCCATTATCCTTGCTGCATGTTGCGCGTTTGGGATCGCTACCGCGCGAGCGCAGATTTACACCCTCACGGACCTCGGGGTTCTGCCGAATGAGACCGCCAGTATCCCCGCGGCACTTAACCAACACGGCCAGGTCACGGGGACCTCGGGTGATTCCGCCTTTCTCTCTAATTCGGGCGCTGTGATGGAAGATATCGGCACCCCGGGCCCAACCAGAAGCCGCGGACTGGCGATTAGCGGCTCCGGCCAGGTGGTGGGTGATTCGACCTTTGGGGAGAGCGAAGTCAGCCACGCGGCCATCTTCGAAAATGGGTCGGCCACAGACCTTGCAGCGTCCGAGGACCCGGAATTTTTCAGCCGGGCAAACGGGATTAACGCATCTGGGCAGGTCATCGGTGTCTACCGGTCGAGATCCAATGCGGAATTCGGCAGAGCTTTCATCACAAATCCGTTTGAAGCCGTAAGCCGCGAGACCTTCTTTGATCTGGGCACTCTAGGAGGCGCCTATGCCCAGGCTTTGGCTATCAACGACTCCGGATTTGTGACGGGTAATTCTGAATTTTACCGCTCCGCCACCTTGAAGAGACGTGGAATAACCCACGCCTTTGTTTGGAGTTTCCAGACGAGCATGCGGGATTTGGGAACACTGGGCGGTTCCTATAGTTATGGCACCAGCATCAACGCGGACAATCACGTCGTCGGCTACTCGACGATCAATTCCGTTGATGATCGCATCCACGCGTTTCTTCATGATGGCGTTAGAATGCGCGATCTAGGTTCCCTCGACGGCAGTTCCCCGGAGAGCGATCGTAGCTTTGCCCTCGGTATCAACTCCGACGACCGGGTCGTGGGCTATAGTTATGTCGCAGTCACGGCCGCTGTTTATCCTCCCGTGCCTGTCCAGGTTCAGCAGGTAGCCTTCGTTTGCAGCCAGGGTGTAATGCGCGATTTGAATAGCTTGATTGGGAATGAGGCAAAACGTTACCAGCTCTATTCCGCAACCGGGATAAATGACCAGGGACAAATTACTGCCACAGCCCTGGATGGGACGAGCAATGAATTTCATGCGGTCCTTTTGACCCCCTCGTTGGACATTCCGATGGCCCTGCCTGCGAAAACGCGGTCGCGCAAGATAAGCGCGAAGTAGGAATGGAGACGGCTCGCCCCCGAGCCGTTGATCGCGAGCGCGTCCTCACCGGCGTGAGAGCACGTAATCAAGGAGAGGCGATTTGAAATCGCCCTTTCTTAAGACGGTCCCGCAGCCGCGGGACAAACCGCCGCTCCTTGTTATGAAGCGTGCGATCTTTGCGATTGATTCCTTCGCTTCCGGAACAAACGGAGCGCCGAATCGCCAACCGTGCGCGGCTCCAGCGCCCTCAGCTCGCTGGAGACGCCGGCGGCCAGCGCTTATTTCAGATTGTAGACTTCGATGAGCCCGATCCCGATGCCGCCATTTTTTCCCGCCAGGATGGCTGTGAATTGTCCCGGCGGCAGGGAAGTGAAGATCCCAGACTCTTTCAAATCCGACAGCGCCAGGCCGTTGCTAGTCAGAAGCGCGGCGGAAGCAGGATCATCCGTCCAATTGTCATTCGCGATTAAAATCGCGCCGTTAGCATTGCGCAATTCCAGCGTCGGATCGGCGAGGACCGGATTCAGTCCAAACTGAGCCAGCGACGGGCCGATACCGCGCACGGCGATCCGGGCGTTGTTATTATTGTTACCCAAGGTAAAGCCGCCGATCATCACCTTCTCCTGGGTCTCGACAAAACCCCGCGTGCTGATATTGCCGAGCGACGAATCCGATCCGGGGCTGCCATCATAGACTTCCACCAGGCCAATGCCGACGGTATTGTTCTTTCCGCTAAGGATCCCGGTATAGGCCGCTGGCGGCAACGTTGTCACGATGACGGATTCTCGATCGTCACTGGGCTGGAAGGGTGTTCCTTCGATCAGCGCGCGCTGGTCGTCCTTCCAGTTGTCATTTCTAAAGATTAACGAGCCGGTGTTACCGCGGAGCTCCAGAACCGGATCGAGGAGCAGGTCGCTGAGCCCGGCTTGCGCGAGGGAGGGGCCCATGCCGCGCAGGAATAGTTTTTTGGGCGTGTTACCCGTGATGATAAAGCCGCCGATCATCACTCTGTCGCCCGTACCCACGCGGAGACGGGTCGAGATGTTTAAAGCCTGGGCGGGTGGCGGTGTCGCGGTAGGCGTCGCTGTCGGAGTAGCGGTCGCAGTGGCTGTTGGAGTAGCGGTAGCCGTCGCGGTTGGAGTAGTTGTGGCAGTGGCTGTTGGAGTAGCCGTAGCCGTCGCAGTCGCCGCTGGGGTAGCTGTAGCCGTCGCAGTTGGTGTCGCGGTGGCAGTAGCTGTTGGAGTCGCGGTGGCCGTCGCTGTTGGAGTTGCCGTAGGTGTAGCTGTTGCCGTGGCTGTGGCGGTAGGTGCAACTGTCGCGGTGGCTGTAGCTGTTGCCGTTGCCGTAGCGGTAGGTGCAACTGTTGCCGTAGCAGTGGCTGTGGCAGTGGCCGTTGGAGTTGCCGTAGCCGTCGCTGTTGGAGTCGACGTAGCGGTCGCCGCTGGAGTAGCCGTGGCAGTTGGAGTAGCCGTAGCTGTGGCTGTGGGAGTAGCAGTCGGTGTAGAAGCGGGTGTTAGATCGAAGTAGGCGACCGACGGATCGTGATCGGAAAGTTTTTCGGGACGGTTCGGATCGTTTCGATAGGCTTCAGGATAATCGGCATCCATGCGGCCGTAAGCAAGGCGGGTAAGGCGCGTGACCATGTTACTGTTAGCCAACTCGTGATCAAGTGCCTGCGCGTCGCCATCGAAAGTGTAAGAATAGTTTTGCCCGGTTGCGGCAAACTGAATCAGATCGGTCATGCCGGTGCTGATTGTCGCCGTCGGCTGCACCACCTTGTCGGCCGGGGCCGGCGTTCCGAGAACGGTGCCTACCACGTCGACATAACCATCATTGAATTCAAATGAGTTGTAATCGCCAACTGAGATGATGTTGTCGTCGAAAGGCGCAACGCGCTGCGGGTCGCCCACGGTCTCGAAGGAATGAATCAGAGTCGCCAGGGATTCTGCCTGCTTCTGGCGCTTAACCCGCGTATGCGCACTGGCCGGGTCATCAATCCCGCTGAGCGATCGCAGGTGGTTTGCAATCACGGTAAACGAGTAGGTGCCACCACCAGGTTGAGCGACGCTCCCACGCAGCACGAGCGGCGGCCGATCGTTGAGCAAAGCGGAAGAGTTACTGTCCGGATCAATGTACGTTTCTGTTTTGTTATACTGGGTGGCGGCATTGCCATTCACTGTGATCCGTGGTTGACCGTTTGCTTGCGTCTTGACCAGGAACCCGACATCGATTCCGCCTACGTCGTTACCTTCTGCAAGAAAAGCCTGGTAAGTTGTGCCAGGGCCGGCATCGGCATTCACTTTGGCCGCGACGGCTTGCAGGGTCGAGAGGTTTTCCATTTCTTCTACACCGATCACGTCAGGCATGAGCAGGACATTGCGAATGGCCAGTGACGCTTTATTGAGACGATTGTTAAAGGCAGTCGTAGTAAGGACGACATCGCTCACAGCCGGGTCGTTAACCGTGTCGAAGAAGCGCTGCATATTAAAGCTCGAAACGGTCAACTCGCTCGCCAGTTGCGCCGGGACGGGGACGAAAGCGACGATTCCAGCTACCACCGGCGGTGAACTGGGATCGACGTCGATCGTGTAAGTGCGAAATCCGTAATCAAGCGGCCCGACGATATTCGTGAGCGTGGCGCCACTTGTGACGTCGATGCAGGACGAACCAGCGAGGGCGCAACTGCTCACCCGTAATCGCTCCGGATTGAAGTCGAACCGTGGCACGTTGGCGGGCGCCGGGCCTGGCGGATAAGGCGTGGGCACAGGATCGGGGACTTCGATGCCGGGTTCGCGGAACGGTCGCGCCACACCCGTAACCACGCCGTAAAAAACTCCATTCGAGGTCGAAGTAGCGTTCGCTTCGTTGATTGTGCCCTGCGTAGGCGCGACGACGGTCAACGAATTCACCTGCACCCGCATGCCTTCGTACTTCTCGAGGTTATTCAGATCGTTGACCTGGGTCTCGGCCATCGTGATTACATGCGGCGCTGGGAGAGGGTTGCCGGTTGACTGCACGGATGTAACTGGAGAACCGGAGATTTCCGTCTGCGATGGGCTGAATGGATCGGTAGAGGGTATGAATTCCTGAACCGTACCAGTGACTGAGACTGCATTTCCGACCACGGCGCCCGCGGGAACCGGGCTCCCGCTAAAGACGAAGACTCCCTCAGACGTGTTTGGGTCAGCGTCGGCATTCGCATCGGGTGTTTGGATAAAGAAACCGTTGCTTCGCACTCCAGTCACGATGCCGGTGGTTGTGACCGTCTGTCCGACCAACGGCGACGTCGCGCCGCTGCCTTGAATGTCATGAACCGCGATTGCCCCAGGCGTCGCTGTTGCGGTGGCTGTGGCAGTCGCCGTGGGAGATGCTGTGGCAGTTGCCGTGGCGGTCGCAGTGGGACTCGGAGTTCCTGTAGCAGTTGCCGTGGGCGTAGCAGTCGGAGTGGGTGTCCCTGTTGGGCAATTGTTCAGTGGTGAACTGGAATTCCGCGGATTCGGCGCCCCGGCGGCAAAATCAGCATTGTTAATATCTGTTTCGGTACAGCCGCCGTTAAGACGCAGGTCAGCTGTCGTGGTGCTGGGGGCCGGCGCGGGACCTGCCCCTTCAAAGCAACTGGCTGTGGCCCCGTAGCCAACCAAATCCACGATCGATGCGCCAGACGGGCAGGACCCAGTCAACGGTGTGGTGGTGTTGACCAGTGCGACCTTCGCGGCGGTGGCGCTCATGGCGATGGTTCCAGTCGCGTCCGGCGTCGGTAGGTTGTTCACGCCGTTCGCCCCTGCTCCCTCCGCGACGAGAAAATAACCGCCCGCCGGAATCGAGACGTTGGGAAGATTGGTCACTTGCCACGCTGTCCCGGTAGCCGCGGCGTACTGGACCGACCACCCGTTGACGTTGACGGCCGAGTCGCTTCGGTTGAAGAGCTCAATGAAATCGTTCTTGTAGGTGGAGCAACCTGCCGTGCCGCAGCCGGCGCCTCCATATACCTGACTGATAACGATGCTCGTCGAAACGAGCGGCGCCCGTGGTCCTTGCGCGTAGGCTGAACTTCCGATTACCAACGCCAAAACCGCTGCAAAAAAGATGCTCGTTTTCATTGATTCGCCGAGGGCAGCGCGAATCCGCGCGGAAATAGTTTGGTTTCTCGAATTCATAAGCGATTGCGACAAGGGGCGGTCGGCATTGATATTAATCTGAGCCAGGCTTGTCCAGAGTTTATTTTATTCGACCGGAAAATCTTTTACGGGAGCGCGCTGCTCCGCCGAAGTAAGCAAAGAGAGGCGATTTGAATCGCCTTTTTGCTGGGAAGCCGGTTGCAAACCGACGTTCCTGGTGATGAATCGGACGATCTCCGCGATTGATTCTTTCGCCTCCGGAACAAACGGCGCGCCGAATTGCCAGCCGTGCGGAACACTCACGATCCGCAGCTCACGCGCTACGGGTCCGGCGGCCCTTATTTGAGATTGTAGATCTCGACGAGAGCGATGCCGATGCTGCCGTTCTTGCCGGCAACGATCGCGGTGAATTGACCCGGCGCGAGCGAGGTGAAGATGCCGGACTCCTTCGGATCCGGTAGCCCCAGGCCATTGGCATTCAGTTGTCCCGCTGATGTAGAATCGCTCTGCCAGTCATCGTTCGAGATGAGGGTGGTGCCATTGGCGTTGTGCAGTTCGAGAGTAGGGTCGGCCAGAACGTTGGCCAGACCAAAGGCACTCAACGATGGCCCAAGCGCGCGCACAGCTACCCGGGTCGGCTTGTTGTTCCCGCCCAAAATGAAGCCGCCAATCATCATTTCGTTGCCAGCCTGGACAAAGCCGCGAGTGCTGATGTTCGCCAATGCCGAGTCCGCCGCCTGATTGTTGTCATAAATCTCGATCAAGCCGATTCCAGCCGTTTGTCCGACGCCCTGCAGGATCGCTGTGTAAGTCCCGGGCGGCAGAGTCGCCAGAATGACCGACTCTCGATCGTCTGTCGGCTGGAAGATGGTCCCTTCGATCTGCGAACGTTGCGGGCTTTCCTTCCAGTTATCGTTTGAAGTAATCAGAGCGCCGCTCGCTCCGCGCAATTCCAGCATCGGATCTTTTAAGAGGGAGGCCGCCGGCAGTCCCCCTGAAACCAGCGAAGGGCCGAGGCCGCGCAGGACCACAGCCTTGGGAGCGTTCCCGGTGATAATGAACCCGCCAATCATAACCTTGTCGCCAGTCTCGACGCGCAGGCGCGTGGAGATGTTTAGGGCTTGGGCCGGGGTTGCTGTAGGTGTTGCTGTGGCGGTGGCCGACGCAGTTGCGGTAGCTGTAGCCGTTGGTACAACCGTCGCCGTGGCAGTAGGTGTGGTTGTCGCGGTTGCAGTAGCAGTAGCGGTGGCCGTCGCGGTAGGTGTAGCCGTTGCCGTGGCAGTGGCGGTAGGTGCAATTGTCGCGGTGGCTGTTGCCGTCGCAGTCGCAGTAGGAGTAGCGGTCGCGGTGGCTGTCGCGGAAGGTGCAACTGTTGCCGTAGCAGTAGCTGTTGCTGTGGTTGTGGGTGTCGCGGTAGGTGTAGCCGTTGCCGTGGCAGTGGCGGTAGGCGCAACTGTCGCGGTGGCTGTTGCCGTCGCCGTCGCGGTAGGAGTAGCGGTCGCGGTGGCTGTCGCGGTAGGCGCAACTGTTGCCGTAGCAGTAGCTGTGGCAGTCGCCGTCACGGCAGGAGTAGCGGTTGCCGTGGCTGTCGCGGTAGGTGCAACGGTAGCAGTAGCTGTGGCAGTGGCGGTAGGTGCAACTGTCGCGGTGGCAGTAGCAGTCGCTGTCGGGCTCGCCGTTGCTGTGGGCGTTGGCGTGGCTGACGACGCGGGGCCTAGCGCGATTACTATCGGGGATAATGTCGGTAAACTGCCACAAATCATCTTCTGCGCGGTATCTCTCCCAGTTGTTCGATCAACGAGTGCACCACCTTCGAAATGTAGTAAGGTTAACCTATTAAATGCCGCGGAATCAGTGATGTACGGTACGCTGACGCAGACGTTGATCGGCGGCGATACGGTGGCAGTGGTCGTAACATCGAAAGCGGGGCCCACCAAACTATAGCCGGGAAGCGGTGGTCCTGCGCTACTTGGGTCGATAGGGTTCACCGTCGTGGAACCTGACGATGAAACGTTAGCGAATGTAAGCGTTACGTCACCTACCTGAGTAGTTACATTTGAGCCTGAGCCCGTCGATGCACTCTCTTGAGTGGGGAAGGCGATATCGAGGATCGAATGAAGCTCGATGCCGTTTGGAGCAACGCCCGTCTGACCGTGTAAAAAGTCAAAGAATCCTACGCCCGTGATTCGCACCGGGATGTTTGGATTCTGGAAGAATGTCGTGGCCATCAATCTCCCGTCAAAACTCTGACGCGCTGCCGACATTCTAGGCTGAAACGGACTCCCAATTGCGCAACACGGGCAAGGGATCTCCGTGATGATTGTATTGCCAGAGCCATCCTGGATGACAATGTGATAGTCAACGTCATCCTCTTTCTTGTAGTTGATCAGAGTCCCGTTCACTACCCACACGGTCGTCTCATAAGGGGCGACGCGAGCGTTCAGCGGTGGCGACGCGGGCGCCGGCCAACCCCTCATCTCCGCGAGCGTAACCGGGGTCGCTTTCGTTAGATCGACCAAACTCGCATCCGGATCCGTACCAACCTTAACCGACCAGCGCTCCACACCACACGTTGGGCTCGCCACCGACAGGGTGATCGTTCCCGATGAGCTACGCAGTTGAGCGTCCGCGACGCTGAACGGAATTTGCTTGGCGCCCGCCGTGGTACTCGCAGCCACCGTCGCGAAAAAGGAGAAGACGTTGTCTCCGATAGTCACATCGCCGTGAGTGCCGTCGTCATAAAACTGCTGCGTGCCTGAGCCACCGATGCTGGTTAAGTCACCGGTGACTATAATGCCCGTGCTCGTCGGACCCGTTGCAGGCGAAACCGTTACTGTCAGGAGTGTCGCGCTGCCGGGGTCAACTGAATTCGGATTAGCCGATCCCGAGCCTGATAAGGATCCACTTCCAGCGCAAGTGTTTGTGATCGAGCTGTTGCGTGGAATTGGTCCATTGCTGACGCTAAAGTCTGCACTATTGTTATCGGTGTCCGTGCAGCCGTTGTTATTTCTGATTGCTGCTACGAGGTTCGTGGTTCCACCTGTCGGTGAGGTCTCAGAACAGTTGGCTGCGCCGTACCCTACGAAATCTACAATACCGTTCGCCAAAAAGGCTGGGCAGGTCCCGCTCAAGACGGTCGTGTTGCTGACCAGCGCTACTTTCCCTCCTGTCGAACCGACCGCGATCGACCCCGTTGCATCAGGCGTCGGCAGAAGGACTGAGGTTGTCACGTTTGCCCCTGCCGCCTCCTGGATCAGATAGTAATGACCGGGCTGTATGATGCCGGAAAGATTTGTCGTCGACGGTGATACGGTCCCAAAACTGCCAGTGACCAGGGCGAACTGCACACTCCAGCCCGTCAGATCAACCGGCGTGGTGCCCCGGTTGTAGAGTTCGATGAAATCGTTTCTATACGTCGCACCGCTATTGCCGCCGCCACCGTATACCTGGCTGATAACGATCGCCGACGTTCCGACACCGTCGTCGTTAATAATTGTTCCCACGCCCTGAGGGTCAGCGACTCCTGCCCCTGTGACGTTCGAAACGTTTACACGAAACGTCTCGGTTGGTTCAATCGTAATGTCACCGTTAACCAGGACGGTTACGGTCGTGGATGAAGCGGATTCTGGGATAGACACGCCAACCGAATGCAGGGGGACGTAGTCATTGTCCGCAGCCGTCGCAGTGTTGTCCGCCGTATCAACGTCGAATGTCACGCCGCCAGCTGCCGCAGGTTGTGACAGGCTGATCGTGAAAGTGTACGAAGTCGTGCCGCTATTGCCTTCGGCATGCGACACGTCACCGATTGTGAGCGAAGGAGTCGGAGTCGCGGTGGGCGTAGCAGTCGCAGTCGCGGTTGGAGTGGGACCCGGACTTCCTGTAGCAGTTGCCGTGGGCGTTGCCGTCGGGGTCGGAGTTGGAGTAGATCCACCCGAACACGGGGGCAGTGTGGTTCCAGTATTGCGCGGGTTGGGCGCACCAGCAGCGAAGTCCGATTGGTTGCTATCGGTGTCTACGCACCCGCTGGACGCCCTCAGATCAGCGTTTGTATTGCTTGGGGCAGGTGCCGGAGCACTGCCCTCGAAGCAACTGGCAGTAGTGCCGTAGCCCACCAAATCAATAATGCTGGCGCCTGTCGGACATGTCCCGCTGAGGGCCGTTGTTGAACTTACCAGCGCGACCTTACCGGCCGTGGCGCTCATCGCGATAGTCCCGGTGGCATCGGGCGTCGGCAGATTCGTAGTTCCTCCAGCACCGACGGCTTCCTGTACGAGGTAGTACTGGCCCGGCTGAATGGTAACGCCGACCAGATTGGTTGGTGTCCATGCAGTACCGGCCGCCGAAGCATACTGCACCGACCACCCGGTGACATCTACGGCGGTGTCACCGCGATTAAATAGTTCAATAAAATCGTTCTTGAAAGTTGAACCGGCATTTCCGCCACCGCCGTACACCTGACTGATAACGATGCCCGTCGAAACAAGGGGAGCCTGTGGGCGGCGAACAATCGGGAGCGCAATGCTCATCGTTTCCTGCATCGCGCGATCAGTATCGCGCTGGACCTTTGCAGCCCTCTCTGCGTCGGCGTCGACAGCTGAGCTTCCGATTACCAACGCCAAAACCGCTGTAAAAAAAATACTCGCTTTCATGGATTCGCCCAGGGGCGGATCGCATCATACGCCAAAATGCGTATTGCTGCGGATCGCATCATACGCCGAAATGCGTATTCCTGCGCCAGGATTAAGAAAAAAAATTCGCTGCCGAACAATGCAGCTCAAGCGGCGTCCAGATCTTCAGTTCTACGAGGCGGCGCCCATCGGGACATCGGTCACGGTGCGTCCATAATCGCTTGTCTTCTGTAGCCGCTTTCGCTGTGCGAAGCGTTGCAGTGATTGGCAATGCCACTGGCGTCGCCCACAGGGCGACGGCTACAGACACCCCGCAAACCAAATTGATGAGAACGGGACTCGCTTTCGTCCGCCCGTAAGAGCTGGATGAACTGGTGAACGAATTAAAAACTCAAATTAGGACCCTGCCCGATTTGAAATCGCGCTTTTACTAAGACGGCGGTTGCAAACCGCCGCTCCTTGTAATGAATCGGGCGATCGCTGCGATTGATTCTTTCGCTTCCGGAACAAACGGCGCGCCGAATTGCCAGCCGTGCGGGACTCCCTTCACGATCCGCAGCTCACTCGCTACGCTGGCGGCCAGCGCTTTCCGATGAACCTGGCGCGCGTCATCCCGGAGCACTTCACTTTCACCCACCTCAAGATACAAGGGCGGCAGCCCCGAAAAATTCCCAAACAGCGGCGAGGCGAGAGGAGCGTGTGGAGATTGCGAGCCGAGATACACATCCGCATACGCGCCGATGTCTTCGCCGCGAAACATCGCGTCGCGATCTGAGTTCGTGGTAATCGATTCGCCGCTTCCCGTCATGTCGGTCCACGGCGAGAGACACGCGACGCAGCTCGGCAACTCTTCGC
>JBEEHI010000151.1:0-17598 GCA_041167305.1 Verrucomicrobiota bacterium | reverse complement strand
ATTTGCATGGATGGAAAAGCGCCGATCTGCTAAGACTTGCCTCATGCCAGCATCCACCGTGACTGAGTATCTGGCCGCGCTCCCCGCGGATCGCCGGGAGGCGTTGAACGAAGTTCGCCGGGGAATCAACCGGGCGCTGCCACCGGGATACAAGGAGGGCATCCAGTTCGGCATGATTAGCTGGTTCGTTCCGCTGTCGACCTACCCCGCCGGCTATGGCGGCAACAAAAAGGTACCGCTGCCGCTCATCAGCTTGGCGTCAAAGAAAGGGTATATGGCGCTGCACATGATTTGTTTCTACGGGCAGCCAGCGTTGCGGGAGTGGTTCACCGCGCAATACGCTAAGAGCGGCAAGAAACTGGATATGGGCCAGGGCTGTCTCCGTTTCAAGACGTTGCCGGAGCTCGCGCTGGATGTGGTGGAGAGCACCGTGGCCCGGCTCCCGGTGAAAGAGTACGTCGCCGGGTATCAAGCAATGCGTGAACCGCTTCGCGGTAAAGCTCCAAATCCCAAGCGCCAAGCTCCAAAAAAGGTGGGAAAAGCATAAACCGCGAATGGACGCTAATGAACGCCAATTCAATGTTCCCAATTCGCGTCGATTCCCGGTTCTCTTCCTTGCTTGGATTGGTAATAGCCCAGCGCTTTAGCGTTGGGACAAACGGGGGCGCGCCATAATCCAAGCCTAAGTCCCAGCGCTAAAGCGCTGGGCTATTGTCGGGAACGGAGAGACGGGTCGATCTGTGAATCGCGTCGATGCTGCCCAGCGCTGATCCGAGCTGGGGAAAGTTTAACCGCGAATGCACGCTAATGAACGCTAATTTAAATGTTCCCATTCGCGTCGATTGGCGTCGATTCGCGGTTTTTAAAAGTGCGCGCCGACGTATTCCCACATCTGGTGATGCCAGTAGGGCCATTCGTGTCCGCCCTTCGGGCCCCAGTCGTCCAGGTGATGAGCAATCCCGCGGCTCGCGAGCACGGCGGACATTTGGTAGGTCGGACCGGGCACTTCCCACGGGCCGTTGCCGGTCGCGAGATGGATGTCGCAGCTCGCTAACTGGTGAAGAAACCAGGGGTCGTTCTGGTTAGCCATGTAGTCGACCGGGTTGTTGAAGTAGAAGTTGTCGTCGTACATCCCGTCCATGGAATCACGCAAATCGTAAACGCCGGAGAGCGCGTAGCAGCGCTTCACGCGGTCGGGATGCTTGAAGAGGGTATTGGCGGCGTGGTAGGCACCGAGCGAGGCGCCGTAAGTGGTGATCGGAATGCCAGGCGTCTGGCACACGGAGTCGATGAAGGGGAAGACTTCGCTGGCCACATAGTCGTCGTATTGCGCCTGGAGCCAGCTCCGATGGAAAGGGTGCGCTCCTTTGTTGCTGAAGGAATCGCTCTGGACTCCGTTGATGGAGAAGAATCGGATCCGTCCTTCCTCGATATATGGGCCCAGGGTGCGGACCATCCCCTGGCCTTCCTGTTCATGCTCGTCGCCCATGCTGGTGGGGAAGGCGAGAATGGGCATGCCGTAATGTCCGTAAACGTTGACGCCCATGTCGCGGCTGAGACGATGTGAATACCAACTGTGATGGTCGCGGTGCATAGCTGGCGAGAATACCGGGACGACGGCCGGACTCAAGCCCCGGCATCATGATCGCGAGTATTCGCCAGAACGGAGAAAACGCCGAACGCCCAACGTCCAACGCCGAATGAATGGGAAAACTGTAGGGCAACCGCATCGGTTGCCATGCAATGAGGTGGCACGCGCTGCGCCCGCCCCCTACAACTACTTTGTTGAGGCGAGGGCCTGGCGGGCTTCGTCGGCGAACTGGGTCATGGCGTGCGAGCTGCGCTCGGGCGCAGGAAGGGAGGCGAGGTGGTCCGAGAGCGCTTTCCAGGCGGCGCGCGATTCATCGGTTCGGCCGGCCTGGGCGAGGATGGTGGCGCGGCGGGCCATCCATGGCTCGGGACGCGGAGCATCTTTTTGCATTTGGGCAACGAGACGAAGCGCGGCGTCGAAGTTCTTATTGGCAATCTCCAGATCGAGAACGCGGAGGACGAGCGAAGGAATGCGGCCCAGCCTTTCGATGCCGGCGGCCAGCACCTGGGCCGCTTCGTCCTGGAAACCTCGCGTCGCGAGCGCGTCGGCTACTTCCTGGATGAGATCCGGCTCGGGCGACGGGGTGCGCTTCAGGGCTTCGCGAAAATCGGCGAGGCTCGTTTTGTCCTGGCCGAAATGCCGTTCCGCGCGGGCCCGCAACAACCAACCCTTCGCATTTTCCGGATGCGAGGCGATCTGCCGGTCGAGCACTTCTTTCGCCTTCGCAAAATTACCGACAACCAGGAAAGCCTCGCTCCGCAAAAGGTCGGTCTGAAATTTTCCGGGCGCGAGCGCATCGACGCGGTCCAGGTTCTTCAGCGCCAACTCCAGCTCGCCATGCGAGCTATACAAGCTCGCCAGCTCGAAGCGCAGGGCCGGATCGGACGGCGCTTTCTCGACCTTGTTCTTCTGGGCATCGATCAGCTCGTGCAATCCTTCGTGTCCAACGACGGAAGCGGCCTGGACCAGGAGTGACAAACAGGCGAGCGCCAGAAAGCGGACGTTTCTCATTGTTTCTGGATACTGTAGGTGTCCGGAGTGGAACCGTTCTCCCGAACGAAAGTGGCATCGAGGCGATTTCCATTAACATCGAGCACGAGAGACCCGAGATTGGTCAGGGAAATGAAATGCGCGGGATGCGGGAAGTCAGGCTGGGTCCCACTAACCTGGCCGGCCGAACCGGCGACGTTGTAGACGGCGCCGTTGTGGCTGCGCCCGCCGCCGAGCGACTTAAGGTAAGCCCCATTGCCGGTCGGGCGCCCATCGCCGGCGTTTAATTTCATGGCGGGCGTGAGCGTGGTGGAGACGCCGTAGTGACCATCGAGGAGGTAGGACCGTTCGTAAACGTGGCTGTGTCCGCCCAGGACCAGATCCACCCCGGCCGCTTCCAGGATGGGAAGGAAGTTCTGCCGCATCTGGATGAGCTCGGATTCGGTGTCGGAGTTGTGAGAGCCTTTCGTGTAAGGCGGGTGATGGAAGAAGGCGATGATCCAGGTCGCGGTGGTGCTTTGCAGATCATTTCTTAACCAGGCCGCCATCGGGCCATCCTCATTCTGAGGCGTGGCCGGATTATCAACGGCGCGATTGGCCGTCATCGAGTCGAGCGAGATGAAGTGAATGCTACCGTAATCGAACGAATAGTAATGCTCCGTGCCTGAAGCGACACCGCCCGACTCTCCTGCAGTCGGGAGAGTATAGATATCGAAGTAGGGATAGGTATCGACGTACGTCGTGGCCTGATTGGTCTCGTGGTTGCCGAGGCAGGACCAGAAGGTAGTCTTACGCAGCATCGTGGGAAACATATCGAACATGGCCTTCTGATATTCGCTATCCAGGCCGGAATTGTAGGCATTGTCGCCGAGCTGGAGAACGAGGTTTGGGACGCGCGCGCCGGTCCAGGTATAGAACGCATCGCGGACGGACTGCTGCCGGGCGGGGTCGCCGGCGCCGGCCGTGCCGGCATCGCCCAGGACCCAGATCCGGGTATTGATCACCGTGCCAGCGACGGGCGGGGTAGTGAAGGTGAAGTCGGCCGCGTTATCTGCCGGAGTGGGTGCCAGGGTCTCGCCTCCAGCTCCGACGCTGTAGTAGTAGGTTGTGTTCGGAGTTAGCCCGGTGAGGGTAATGAGGTGATCGTATTGGCCGGTAGGAAGAACAGGCTCATCGACCGTTTGGTTGAGTGTGGCGGGAGTAGCGCCGTAGCGGACACGGCCCAGGTCGTAGAGAGTGTTGCGCCAGCGAATCGTTATCTGGGTGGGCGCAGCCTTTTGGAGATAAGGTCCGCGGGCAAGGGTGCCAGCTCCGGCCACGACGTTAACGTTGACGACGGCAGAGCCAGGCGTCGGATTGTTGTTGTTGTCATAGGCCACGACCTTCAGGGCGTGGCTCCCGACGGATGCGTTGGTCCAATCGAAACGGTATGGAAAGGAATTGTCCGTGGCGAGGAGGGTATTCCCGTCATAGAACGATACGCTGGAAATGCTTCCCGCGGTCGTGCTGGCGGTGGCTTCAATCGTGAAGGCGCTGCCGACAGTCGCCCCATTTATAGGAGTGGTAATGGCGGCCTGCCCGGTAAGCAGGGCGTAGACTTCAACCAGGCCAATGCCGGTGCCATTGTTCGCACCTCTTACGATCGCGGTGTAGTTGGCGCCATTACCCGGCAGGCCGGCGATGATGGCTGATTCCAGGTCGTTCGTCGGTGGAATGCCGCTATCGATGATGGTCTGTTTGTAGGGACTATCTTTCCAGTTATCGTTCGCTTGTAGTAACCCGCCGTTGCCGTCGCGTAACTCCAGGGTTGGATCGGCCAGCTTGCCCGCGAAAGGCAGGGAAGGTCCGATCGCGCGGATGATAACCATCTGCGGAGCAGCGCCGGTGACGATCGTTCCTGCGATCAGAACGTTGTCTCCCGTTTGCACCAGGCCGCGCGTGGAAATATTAGCCAGCTTCGAATCGATCGTCCGATCGAGATCGTATGCTTCCACAACACCAATGCCGGTTGTGTTGTTCGCCCCGCGCACGATGGCGGTGTAACCGGCGCCATTCGCCAGCAGCGTTCGGACAATGGCGGATTCCAGATCGTTCGCCGGTGGGATCCCGCTGTCGATGATCGCCTGTTTGTCGGCGGGACTGGAATTCATCCAGTCGTCGTTGGAGGCGAGAAGCGCGCCGGTGCCGTCGTGCAGCTCGAGAGTCGGATTCTCCAATTTTCCCACAAACGGCAGCGAAGGGCCGATGGCGCGAACGATCACTTTCTTCGGCTGCGTGCCGGTAATAATGAATCCGCCAATAAGAGCATTATCGCCGGTGTCGACCTTGAGCCGGGTGGAGAGGTTGGCGAGGTTCGTGCCGGTGGTGGCGCTGAAGTTGATGGAGACATTGTCGATGCCCTGGTAGCCGTCCGTGCCGGAGCGGTTCGTATCCACCCAGCGCACCATAAAATAATCGCCCGGATTTATGCTCACGTTCGGATTGGCACTAAGGGTGGAGCGATTGGCAGCGGCATTGCCGTCGAGCGCGGATCCTTCAGGCTGATTTGTGGGCGAGCTCCAATTCAGCGCTGGAACAAGGGTAAAGCTGCCGGGGTCGGCGCTATCGGCGGACGTGCCGGGTTCGACATCACTGATCAGGGACGGGGACGTCTTGTAGAAGACGAACCACTGTTCCGGCAGACCGCCCGCCGTGGTATTCGTCCGCCAAAGCTCACCTGTGTAGGTGATGTTGGTGACGATCAGCGGCTGCGCTGAGGTGTTCTGGAACACGACGCCGAAGGCAATATTGGCGGAGTTGCCTGCGCTGGTGGCTTTGGAGCCGAGAGCTCTGTCTGACGCTCCCGCGCTCCCAAGATTGAGAAGGCCGATGAGGGGCACGGCGTCGATGCCGTTAGTGGCCTGAAGATTTCCATCGGGAGTGTTGTTCGCATTGATGCCCGCGATCCACCCAGGAATGGTGTTGTCGTCGGCCCATGGCACGGTGGCGGTGCCAAGCCCGTCAAAGGTTTGGACGTAAGTGAATGGGCCGGGGACGGAAATCGCCTCCGAAGCCAGCGCGGCGGACGCGAGGAGCGCAACGACGCTCAACATTAACGTCCAGATAAAGCACGGCGAAAGACGTAGAGAAACAGAGCATCGGCATTTCATAATAGAGTCCTTTTTTTCGAGACGACTGCCGCGTTTCGGCTTTTCTAGCGGCACGAAGTCAGTCGGATGGCTGGAGACCCAACGCCTTGACGCGAACGCGATGGTGCCGAAAAGCAGCAAAGGTTGTCGATGCTAAACTTTTTAAGGCAGTCCGCTCTGGCGTGAGACCGCGCGGAATTTTGCAAACGGATCGAATGGGCGACGTTGGTCGCCCGTGAGCGCAATCCCGATTACCGAGAAGCTTCTTCTCAATGCAGGGAGATGGCAGGCGATGAAGCGTGCGCGTGAGCTGCTCTGCAGCTGTTGGGAGTCTCGTTCGGCAGGGAAAATGTGTGCGCCAGTTGAGCCGGCGGCACTCCGACACTGCGAGCTTAGGTAGCCGCGATCGGGTTGAGGCGAAATCTCCTGACGGCAATGATGCCGAGGAGGATGAAGAGCACAAGCACCACGAGCTGCGTTTGCTGGAACGGCGGCTCGGACTCTGTCGGCGCGAGCGCATGCAGGGCCGGGACGTGACGAAAGGCCATGACGACGAGGACGAAGAAGTTGAAGTAGAGCGCAATGACAGCGGTGATGACAAAGACCCAGCGCCACGCCCCGCGGAGTTGACGTGAAGAGCGCGCGTAGAGGGCGATCGCGAGAACCACGAGCGAGATAATGCCCACGCCAATGGCTGGTGTGAACCCACGGAAGGGGAAGCCGAATCCCGTGACGCTGGTCAGGGTCGTGGTGATGAGGAATAGCCTGGTCCAACCTTCCAGTCGGTAGCCGCCCAGCCAGCCGCCGAGCATAACGAGACCAGAAAAAATCCCGATTAGGCTGATGAGCGTGTGAATGATGGTGTAAATGCTCACAACATTGGCAGGTCGCCGGCTCAGGCTTTCGCTACGATTTCACGAAGGCAAGCAGGTCGGCGTTGATGGTAGCGCCTTCCGTAGTCGGCATACCATGCGGGAATCCTTGGTAGGTTTTGAGCGTGCTATTCTTCAGCAACTTTGCCGACAATGGAGCTGAATCCGCGTAAGGCACGATCTGGTCGTCGTCACCGTGCATCACCAGAACCGGCACGGTAATTTTCTTCAGGTCTTCGGTGAAATCCGTCTGCGAGAACGCGACGATGCCGTCGTAATGCGCCTTCGCGCCGCCCATCATGCCCTGGCGCCACCAATTCCTAATCACGCCTTGGGATGCTTTCGCGCCCGGCCGGTTATACCCGTAAAAGGGCCCGGTCGGCACATCGAGATAAAATTGCGCCCGGTTAGTCGCCACCTGCGTTTGAAACCCGTCAAACACTTCCTTCGGCAGTCCGCCTGGATTGCTTTCCGTCTTTACCATCAACGGCGGCACCGCGCTGATCATCACCGCTTTTGCCACCCGGCTATCACCGTGACGCGCCAGGTAATGAACCACTTCGCCGCCGCCCGTCGAGTGGCCGACATGAACGGCGTCCTTCAGATCGAGATGCTCGGTTAACGCCGCGAGATCATCCGCATAATGATCCATGTCGTGGCCGTCGCCCGTCTGGGTCGAGCGTCCATGGCCGCGCCGGTCATGAGCGATGACGCGATATCCGTGCTTGAGAAAGAATAGCATCTGCGCATCCCAGTCGTCCGCTGAGAGTGGCCAACCGTGGCTGAAGACGATGGGTTGTCCGCTGCCCCAATCCTTGTAGTAGAGTTGGGTGTCAGCTCCATTTTCTTTTCCAACCGTGACGTAAGACATGATGGATTCCTCGGTTTAGTTACACAGAGATGTGCCGCCCGTGGCAGAAATAACCCGAACGGCATCTTGCCCGGCCAGCTTCCGCTTGTCACGGCATGTTTTGTTGAGAGTTGGCTGATTGATAAGCGGCGAATTGTGTTATCCGGTAGTCGCTGATGATTTTTGACAGCGCGCATTTTTGCAAACGCACTGGATGGGCGACGTTGCTCGCCCGTGAGCGCGATTCCGATTACCGAGAAGCTTCTCCTCAACGCAGGGGGATGGCAGGCGATGAAGCCTGCGCGTGAGCTGCTCAAGGGCGGCCGCGTCTCCGAGGCAAAATACGAGCCGCCGTTGCTGAGCGGTTACGTGCGGGAAGGGGCGAAGAATTACCGCTCCGGCCTGCGAATAAAGAGCGCGATCGACGTCGAGAATCTTTGCAGCTGCTGGGAGTCGCGCTCCGCGGGTAAAATCTGTGCGCACTCGGTGGCGGTGGGCCTGGGCTATCTGAATCCGCCGGCTGCGGTCGTTGCCGCGCTAGTCGAGCCTGCGATTCCCGAAGCTCCGGTAGGTCCGCGGTTCGTCGCCATCGAGACTGCTGATGCTGTCGCCGCGACGCTGCACGTGATCCTGCCGCCTAACTTCGCCGCCGCATGGCAAAAAGGGCAGATCATGATTGTCGTCGAAGCCGAAGCTTCGCGAGACCGCACGCTCGTCTCCGCACTCCGGAAGAACGACACGTTTTCAACGGACGACGCCGATTTCGGGCTGATCGAAGGCTTGCGCGCGGTCCCGGCGATCTTCGAGACGGGTATGGCGACATTGTCACGCGACGGATTCCTGCGGCTGCTTCCGGCGTTGCAGAATCATCCCCGCGTCACATTCGGCAAAGCCACTCGCGCGACGATCTCCCCTACCCCACTGCGTCCCGAGCTGCTGGTCGAGTCGCGCCGTGACGGGGGCATCGAGGTGAAAGCGAACTTTCCGCCGGAAGCGCTACTCCTTTGGAACGCGACCGACGCGTGGCTGCTGCGGAACAATGAGTTCGTCCGCTGCGGCGAAGCGTTGCCGGCCGGCTCGACGCACCTGATCGAACGGCCGCTACTGCTCGATGGGGACCGCGCGTTGCACTTCCTCGCGTTTGATCTGCCGCGGCTGCGCGATGCCTTCGACGTGCGCGCCGGCGAGGGCGTTCGCCTGCCGGAAATCGCAACCGCGCTGCCAGCCTTTGAGCTGCGGTTGGCCGGGACGCTCAACGGCGTCACCGGTGAACTGATGTGCACCTATGGCGATCGCACACCGATCAAAGCATTGGCGAACGCACAGGATCAGTTCGTCTTTCGCGATCCACAAAATACCGATCGAGTGCTGATGCGGAATCTCGACGCGGAGAATGCCGCAGTCGCGCGACTCGAACAGATTGGCTTTGCCCGAACGGACGCCGGAGGCTTCGTGCTGCACGGTCAGCCAAATGTTGTCCGGTTCTTCGCGACCGATTATCCGAGACTCCAGCGCGACTGGAAGGTTAGCCTGACCGCGCAGGTCGAGAAGTGGACCAGCGAGATCGAGCGGGTCACTCCGAAGCTCGCGATTGTGGGCTCGGGCCAGGATTGGTTCGAGGTGCGTTACTCGCTCACCACGCCCGGCGGCGAGGTGTTTTCGAACGCAGACATTCAGCGGCTGCTTCGCTCCGGCCAATCCCAGACGCGATTAAAGAATGGCCACCTCGCAGTGATCGACACCGCGGGCCTGGAGGATTTCGAGCAGGTCATCCGCGATTGCGATCCTGCGCAGACGCAGCCGGGGCTTTACCGTATCAATCGCGCTCATGCCGGGTATGTCGAACAGACCGCGCGCGAGCTTGGCTCTGCCGTCGCCGATCGGCGCGAAGCACTGAAGAAATTCATCACCGGCCGCGAGGCTCCGGCGGATGCGAAGACGAAACTCGGCACGCTCGCGGAGATATTGCGCGAATATCAACTCGCTGGTTTTGATTGGCTGACGCGCCTCGCGGCGAACAATCTGGGCGGCATCCTGGCCGACGAGATGGGTCTTGGTAAAACGGTGCAGACGCTGGCGTTTCTCCGCGCCCACCAGGGCGATGGCCCTGCCCTCGTCGTCTGCCCGACATCGTTGGTGACAAACTGGGAGAACGAAGCGCGGAAATTTACTCCCGAACTCAAGACGCTCGTCCTCGAAGGGGCCGATCGCGCGGCTCGATTCAATTCGATCGCAGACGCTGACGTGGTCATCACGAGTTACGCGTTGCTGCGGCGCGACATCGACTCGCTGCGCGAATTCAACTTCTCCACCGCCGTGCTCGACGAAGCGCAGCACATCAAAAATCCGGAGACGCAAAACGCGCAAGCCGCCTACGCCCTCCGCGCGACTCATCGCTTCGTCCTGACCGGCACGCCGATGGAAAATTCGGTTCGCGATCTCTGGTCGATCATGAACTTCGCCCTGCCCGGTTATCTCGGGGATCGCAAAGACTTTCGCGAACGCTACGAACTGCCGATCGCGCGCGGTTCCGCGCCCGATGTCCAACGCCGGCTCTCGCGCCGGCTCCAGCCGTTCCTCCTCCGCCGGCGGAAACGCGACGTCGCGAAAGATCTGCCCGAGAAAATCGAGCAGGTCGTGCTTTCCAGCCTAACGAGTCAGCAACGCGCCGCCTACGATGCGCTGCTGCGCGAGATCCAGCAGGGTCTCGGCAGCTCCGGCAGGAATGTGAACGCCGGTGTCCAACGAATGAAGATGCTCACCGGTCTGCTCCGTTTGCGCCAGGTCTGCTGCGATCTGCGCCTCGTCGGCATCGATAAGGAAGAAAACTCCGCGAAGCTGGACCTCCTCGACGAGCTCCTCGAGGAAGCGATAGACGGCGAGCACCGCGTCCTCGTCTTCAGCCAGTTCGTTACGATGCTGCATCTCATTCGCGAACGCCTGGAGAAGCTCGAGATTCCATTCTGCTATCTCGATGGCTCAACCAAACGGCGGCAGGAAATCGTGGATCGTTACCAGGGCGATCCCGCGATTCCAGTCTTCCTGATCAGCCTGAAAGCCGGCGGCGTCGGCCTGAATCTCTCCGCCGCCGATACCGTCATTCATTTCGATCCGTGGTGGAATCCCGCGGTCGAGGCGCAAGCCACCGACCGCGCCCACCGCATCGGGCAAACCCGTGTCGTCACCGCCTACAAGCTGATCACGCGCGACACCGTGGAAGAAAAAATTCTAAAACTGCAGGAGAAAAAACGCGCGGCGATCGACGCCGCCATCGACAGCGAGGAACCGCTCATGTCCGGCCTCACCACCGAAGAACTCGAGGAGCTGCTCGCGTAGGTTCTCCGTCACTCCGTTGTTCCCAACCGGGGGGAAACACTGATAACGTCAGGCACGCGGATGATGAAGTGACATCCAAACGAAAACATTTCAGGATGACTCCAACTCCAGCGTTCCAGATCTAATATGAAAAAATACCTCGCTGAATTCATCGGAACCTTTTTCCTGGTCCTCACGATCGGTCTCACCGTGATCGGCGCGGGGGCGAGCGTGATCGCACCGCTTGCCATCGGCGCGGCGCTGATGGTCATGGTCTACGCCGGCGGCCATATCTCGGGCGCGCATTACAATCCGGCGGTGACGCTCGGAGTCCTGATTCGCGGCAAACTCAACGCGGGGGACGCGGTGCCTTACATTCTGGCCCAACTCGCCGGCGCCGCCCTGGCCACGGTGGTGGTGAAATTTTTCCGCGCCGGGGTGGATGTGACCCCGATGGCTCTGCAAGCCGGCCCGGCCTTGCTGGCTGAATTCCTCTTCACGTTCGCCCTCGTTTATGTGGTGCTCAATGCGGCCACGGCCGAGGGGACATCAGGTAATTCGTTTTACGGCCTGGCGATTGGGATGACGGTGATGACGGGAGCATTCGCGGTCGGCAGCATTTCGGGCGGTGCGTTCAATCCGGCTGTCGCGCTGGGGATCTCGATGCTCGGCCTCTCGAGTTGGGGAAACATTTGGATTTATCTCGTGGCGAATTTCTCGGCCGCCATTGTGGCCGCGATCATTTTCAACCTGATCAATCCGCCCGCGCAGACGACGCCGATCGCGACGGACGAGCCTCCCTACGAAACGCCGCGCTAATGGGCTCGAAGCGGACCGTCGGATCGCTTTGAGCCTGATCCGCGACCGTCAATAAGATCGAACCCTTATGAGACGGCGACTGCGACCTCCGTGAGAGGCTGCACGTCCTGAACGGTGTTGAGTGCAATTTCAGCCGGGGACACGCACGCCGGCAAACGAATCCGGAAAGTGCTGCCTTTACCGAGCTCACTTTCGATTTCCACAGTGCCCTGATGGCGTTTGATGATGCCGAACACCATCGCGAGGCCGAGGCCCGTCCCCTGGTCTCCCTTGGTCGAGAAGAACGGCTCGAGACAACGCTCTCTCACTTCTGTGGTCATGCCTGCACCAGAGTCGATCACTTCCGCGATCACTTCGCTCGCTTGCGTCCGTGTCCGGAGGGTAATGAGACCGGCGCCGGGAATCGCATCCACGGCATTGAAAATCAAATTCGTCAGCACTTCCCGCAGCTCAGCTCCGATTCCCGAGACGGCGGCGGAGTCGCGGAGATCGGTCTCGAAGCGGATGTCCTGGCCACTTTCTCGACTGGCGCAACGAGGCTTCGCCAGGGCGATCGATTGCAATGCAATCTCCTTGAGGTTCAACGGCTCGAAGAGATCTGCCGCGCCCCGCGGGCGGTAGAAATCCCGCAGCCGGCTCACGACGTGCGCGCCATCGCGGCCCGCCGTATTGATGATGCGCAAGTATTCGAGCGCCTTGGTTTCATCCGTGCGGGCCGCAGCATCCTTCAACAGGATGTCGCTATAACCGATGACGGACATGAGGGCGTTGCTGAAATCGTGCACCACGCCGCCCGCCATTTCGCCGAAGGCGCTGAGCCGCTCCTGCTGCACGAGCTTCCGCTGCGCAGTCTGCAAATCGGCGAGCGCCTTTTCGAGCTGGCTTGTGCGCTCGCGAACGCGTTCTTCCAGGAGATAATTCTGTTCCTGAATTTCAAGGCGGAGAAAGTGAGCATGAAGAAGGTTCCGAATCCGCATGCTCACTTCCGAAGCATCGAAGGGCTTCATCATGAGATCGGTGGCGCCGGCAGCGAGCGCGCGCCGTTTGTTTTTCGCGGAAGGGTCACCGGTTAAAACGAGCACGGGGATCTGTTCGTTCTTCCGATCCGCCCGCAAGGCATCAAGAATTTCGAAGCCGTCTAGTCCCGGCATGGCGAGATCGAGCAGAATCAAATCGGGAGAAAAAGTTTCGATCGCGTCGAAGGTGAGGGTCGAATCATTGAGGCTCTGGAGCTGGCTATAGCCGATGCGATTTAGGAAATTCGCCATCAGGCAGGTGCTGCTGACTTCATCATCCACCATGAGGATGTGCGCTTCTTTCAGCGTCGCTTCGTTCATAAACCATTCCCGAAAGGGCCGGGAGACCTCAGACCAGGACTGGTGGAGCGAGCTGGCCGACTGTGGCGAGGAGCAGGGCCGGTTCCACCGGCTTGGCCAGGAATTTCATTCCTCCGCTTTCTATCGGAGCGGCGCCTGCTTCCGCGGGGCTGACGAGGCCGGTGAGAAAGAGAATCGGAATCTCGCGCAGCCGCGAGTCCAGGGCGGCTTCGCGCGCGAGATCGCCGCCGCATTTTCCAGGCATGTCCACATCCAGGAGCATCACTTCCGCCTGGAACTGGATCGCCGCGGCCAGCGCTCGCGACGATTGATTCACGATCATCACTTCATACTTGCCGGAATTCTCCAGGATCATGCCGGCGAGCCGCGAGAGATTTACGTCGTCATCCACAATCAATACACGTCGCTTGCTCATGCCCCTCTTGGAGCAGGGGGCATGCGGCATGACTTGCGGTTACTACCGAGGCGGAGCGCGGGGATGACTGTTTGGATTCTGATCGAACGTAGAGTGCTGGCCTGTGCAAAGGCCAAAGCAGCTGCGAATTTCGATATACTATTGAGATGCCCCCCAAGGCGAGACGCGGTGGGATGCCAGGCCGAATCGGGGGGGACGGCAGCGGGAGTTCCATAAATGCGACGTTGACGACTGCTCGGCGCGTTTGCAGCGCAAGGAGCCGGCAATGACTTCGGGCGAAGTCATCGCTGGCCATTACGATACCTGGATCGTAGCGCTATCGGTCTTGCTCGGGGTGATGGGCGGCTACTGCACGATCGAACTGGCGGAGCGAGTCACTGCCTCCCGCAACCGGGCGCGACTCTATTGGTGGATTGGTGGCGCCATTGCGATGGCGGTCGGCACTTGGTCGATGCACTACACGGGCATGCTGGGGTTGCGTCTGCCGATTCCAGTCCTGTACGATTGGCCGACGGCTTTTTTGTCTTATCTGGCCAGCCTTTTCGCCTCCTTGCTTGGATTGTTTGTGGTGAGCCGCCGGCGGATGGGCTTCGTGCGCGCCGTTTCGGGCAGCGTTTTCATGGGCGGCGGCATTGTCGGTTTGCACTACATCGCAATGGCTTCGATGCGCATGAAGGCGATGCATGATTACTCTCCGCCGATCGTGAGCCTTTCTGCGTTGGTCGCGGTAGCATTCTCGCTCCTGTCGCTCTGGTTAATGTTCTTGTTTAGAGATGACGGCAACGGTCGCAAGTGGCGCAAGTTCGCAAGCGCGCTTCTGCTGGGTGCGGCCATTTCTTTCATGCATTACATCGGCATGGCAGCCGCGACTTTTATGCGATCAGATGTGCCTCCGGATTTATCTCACGTGGTGCCCATTAATGATCTTGGAATCATTGGGATTGGCGCCGCTAACGTGATGGTTCTCATCGTTGTATTGTTGACTTCGCTGGCCGATCGACTCCAAAGCCAAACGACGGTGATCCGCAGTTTCTCGCGTCGCCTGGAAGAGGCGCATGAGGTTGAGCGGCGGCACCTCGCGCGCGAATTGCACGACCAGATCGGCCAGGAGCTCACGGCAGCGAAAATCAATACGGCCATGCTGCGATCAACCGCTCCGTCCGATCTCACCGCACGCCTGGATGAGAATGCGACAATTCTTGATCGGCTGCTTCAGCAAACACGCCAGATCTCGCTCGACTTGCGGCCGCCGCTTCTCGACGACCTTGGATTAGCTCCAGCGCTGCGCTGGTATGTAGATCAGCAGGCGAAGCGCGCCGGACTGGAAGCGAATTTTTTAGCTGATCCGTTCGCGGATGACGTGCCGCCGCATATTCAGATCGTCTGCTTTCGTCTCGCGCAGGAGGCGATCACCAATGTAGTGCGGCATGCTCAGGCCAGGACGTTGACGGTCGAACTAAGCCGCGCCGCCTCCTTTTTGCGTCTTAGGGTGTGCGACGACGGCAAGGGGTTTGATGTAAACGCTGCGAAGGCGCGGGCCGAGCAGGGCGCCAGCCTTGGCTTGCTCGGCCTGAAGGAGCGAGCTGCTCTAGCCGGTGGCATTGCGCGCATTACTTCTTCTCCCGGCTTAGGCGCGACCGTCGAAGTGCTGCTGCCCTTAACGCTTCGCGGTGAAGATCCGAGCCAGAATCTTACGCGATGAATCCCATTCCTGTGTTGCCAGGGGACAACCATGGGCTGGTGCGCGCCGGCATTCGCGTCTTGCTCATGTTCGCATTGGTTTCCATTGGCGCCGCGGCGCAAGGTGAAGTCGAAACGCCCCGAACGATCCGGGTGGTTATGGACAACAACTACGCGCCCTACTCGTTTCAATCCGAGGAAGGCAAGTTAGAGGGAATCCTGATCGATCAATGGCTGGCGTGGGAAAAGAAAACGGGGATCAAGGTCGAGATGCGCGCGATGGATTGGGGCGAAGCGTTGCAGCGGACGCGCGCGGGCGAGTTCGACGTGATCGAGAGCATCGCCGAGACGGCCGAGCGCCAGGAGTACTTCGATTTTACCGCGCCCTATACCACGATCGAAGCGTCGATCTACTTTCGCGGCGACATTTCCGGAATAACAGACCTCGCGTCGCTGAAAGGGTTTCCGGTCGGAGTGAAGACAGGCGACCAGCATATCGACCAGCTCAAGTCGAACGGGGTAACGACCGTGATCCTGTTTCAAAATAACAACGCGATCATCGAGGCGGCGAAGCAGCGTAAGATCAACGTCTTTCTGGTCGATGATCCCTCCGCGCTTTATCTCTTGAACAAAATGGGCATCGCGGCGGAGTTCCGTCATTCGGCTCCGATCTTCCGGGACCAACTCCGCCGGGCCGTGCGCAAAGGCGACGCGGCTACGTTGCGCACGGTGTCGGATGGCTTTGCGGCTCTCGCCCAGAAGGAGTTGAAGCAAATCGACCAGAAATGGTTTGGCCGCACCATCCGCAGCTATAGGGGTTACCTGACTTACGCGGGCTACGCGGCGGGGTTGGCGATCCTTTTCATCGCGGGCCTGGCAGGGTGGAATCGCACGCTCAAAAAAAGGATATTGCAACGCACCGCGGCATTAAGTGAGAGCGAACAGCGATTTCGCCGATTGGTAGAATTGATGCCTGTCGCCGTCTATGTGTGCGACACGTCGGGGATAATCCAAATCTACAACAAGCGCGCTGTGGAATTATGGGGACGCGAGCCAAAATTGGGAGACACCGCGCAGCGTTATTGTGCCTCTTTGCGCCTTTATTCTCCAGACGGCACGCTTGTGCCCCACGAGGAATCGAAAATGGCGGAGGTACTCCGGACTGGGGTTCACGCGAACGACCTGGAAGTAGTGATCGAACGCCCCAATGGATCGTGCATAACGGTCCTGGTGAATATTGCTCCTTTGAGAAATGGTGAAGGAGAACTGATAGGAGCTATGAATTGCTTCCAGGACATTACGGAGCGCAAGGAGGCGGGGGAAAAGCTCGCGCGTTACACTCACTTGCTCAAAATCCTCTCACGCCGGCTGTTTCAGATTCAGGAGGAGGAACGGCGCCACCTCGCGCGGGAGTTACACGACGAGATTGGCCAGACTCTCACCGCGGCCAAGATCAACACGGAAATGCTCCGGGCGGCCGTGCCCCCCGATCTCACCCCGCGCCTGGACGAAAACGCTGCCATCCTGGATCGGCTCCTTCGGCAGACGCGCCAGATCTCACTCGACTTGCGGCCCCCGCTCCTTGACGACCTGGGCTTAGTCCCAGCGCTGCGTTGGTACGTGAACCAGCAGGCGGAACGCGCGGGCTTGGAAGGGAAATTTTCCGCCGATCCGCTCGCGGACGACGTTCCGCCGCATATCCAAATCGCCTGCTTCCGCCTCGCGCAGGAAGCGATCACCAATGTCGTGCGGCATGCGCAGGCCAGGACATTGATGGTGGAAGTAGGCCGCGCCGGCACTTCCCTGCGTCTCATGGTGCGCGACGACGGCAAAGGGTTTGATGTGGCCGCAGCGGAGGCGCGAGCCGAACAGGGCGCCAGCCTTGGTTTGCTGGGCATGAAAGAGCGGGCTGCACTCGCCGGTGGCAGTGCGCGCATTACTTCTTCCCCCGGCAACGGCGCGACGATTGGGATTCTTTTGCCCTTGGACGTCGCGGAAAGCGCATTGCCCAGAGTAGAAATGCCTAAGTGATCATCTTGATTTATCGGGCACGGAACCAGGCCCCAATCCGGGCGACAAAGAATTTTGTAGAACTATGCGATATGTTACTCCAGAACGGTTTGGGATTTTCTGATCGGCTGCCATGATAATTGAAGCGACGGCGAGCGAGTTGAGAAAAACGGGCATCAGCGTCATTGGGGAGGTGCGCTGGGGAACACACTTCTGTTACTTCTATGAGACGAAGCAGGATCTCCTCGAAACGCTGGTGCTCTATTTCAAAGAAGGTCTCGAGAGCAAAGAGTTTTGCGTCTGGGTAGTTTCACCGGCTCTTAGTTTGGAGGAAGCAAAACACGCTCTGAGGCAGACGGTCCCGGAGCTCGAGCGGCATCTCGAGGAGGGACACCTCGAAATCCATGGCAACGATGAATGGTACCTTCGCAACGGTCGCTGGGACCCTCAACGAGTCCTTCAGTTCTGGCGCGAAAAACTGGATCATGGCTTGGCGAAAAGCTACGCCGGGTTGAGAGCGGCTGGAGACGGGGGCTGGGTCCGAAACGATGACTGGATGGCCTTTCGCGAATATGAAGAGCAGGTCAATGC
>JBEEHI010000150.1:0-19814 GCA_041167305.1 Verrucomicrobiota bacterium | reverse complement strand
GGATGTTGCTTACCGCAATCGGAATCGTGGTCGGCTTGCTGGGCGCCTTCGCGCTCACGCGGGTCATTGGAAATCTGCTTTATGGTGTGACCGCGACCGACCCGGCGACGTTCCTCTGGATTCCCATTCTCCTCGCCTCGGTTTCATTTTTTGCCTGTTACGTCCCGGCTCGACGCGCAGCCCATCTCGATCCGATCAAAGCCCTCGCTTCACCATGAACACACTCTTTCAAGACATTCGCTACGGCATCAGGATGCTGCTTAAACACAAAGGCTTTACCGCCGTCGCCGTGCTCGCTCTTGGCCTGGGGATCGGAGCGAACACCGCGATCTTCAGCCTGGTGAACGGCGTTCTCCTCCGTCCGCTTCCGTTTCCGGGCGCCGAACGCATCATCTACATCGAAGGCAAAAATCCTGCGGCGGGCATTACCGACAGCAACATTTCGTATCTCGATTTTACTGATTGGTCGCAACAAACCGATCTCTTCGCCAGCACCGCCGCCTACTGGACCGGCAACGCAAACCTGGGCGCGGATGGGGCGGAGCCGGAGCGCGTGCCGCGCGCCGGCGTGACGACCGGGTTCTTCTCAGTGCTCGGGGTCCAGCCCGTTCTCGGGCGAACGTTCGTTCCCGAAGACGACAAACCAGGGACGTTTACCGCCGCCATCATCAGCCACGGCTTGTGGAAGCGCCGCTTCGGATCTGATCCGGACATCGTCGGAAAACAGGTCCAGATCAGCTCGAGACCCCTCACCGTTATCGGTGTGATGCCACCGGGATTTGAATACCCGGAGCAAACCCAGGTTTGGGTGACGAGCGCGGTCAATCTCTCAGAAGAACCGCGGGATAACCGGTCGTGGTCCGCGATCGCCCGTCTGAATCCCGGTATCGATGTGAAGCAGGCGCAAACTCGTCTAAGCGCCATCAATGCGCAGCTGGACAAGCAGTTTCACGAGACGAACAAAGGTTGGGACGTGTTTGTTTCGACGATCCACGAACGGCTCGTTCGTGAGGTAAAGCCGTCTCTCCTCGCGCTCCTTGGCGCCGTCGGATTCGTGCTTCTGATTGCCTGCGCGAACGTGGCCAATCTCCTCCTCGCCCGCAGCGCCGCGCGGCAAAAAGAAATTGCGATCCGGGCCGCAATGGGCGCGAGCCGCACGCGCGTTCTGCGGCAGATGCTGACGGAGAGCGCTCTGCTTTCAGCGATCGGCGGGCTTGCCGGACTCCTCCTCAGTATTTGGTTAACCGATCTGCTGATGTCGATGTTGCCCGAAGGCGCACCGCGGCTCGAACAGATCGGGATTGATTATCGCGTCCTGACTTTCGCTCTCGGCGTCTCGGCGCTTACCGGCATTCTCTTCGGCATCGTCCCCGCGTTGCAAGCCTCGAAGCTCGACGTCACCAGTGCCTTGAAAGAAGGCGGACGCAGCGGAGAGGGACACCGCCGCACGAGCGCGCGCAGCCTGCTGTTGATTGGTGAGGTTGCCCTCTCGCTGATGCTGCTGGTCGGCGCTGGATTGCTCATCAAGAGCTTTCTCCGTCTCCAGGAGGTGCGGCCCGGCTTCAATGCGCACAACGTCCTCATCGCCAACCTGGCGTTGCAGGGTCCGAAATACAAAGATGACCAGCAGTGCGTGGAATTTTTCCGGCAGCTCAGAGAACGACTGGAAGCGACGCCGGGCGTGCAAGCGGTGGGAGGCAGCGTCAATCTTCCGCTCAACGCGAGTGGTTACTCGATTGGACGCGGGTTTATTCCGGAAGGCCGGCCGCTCACCGTGGACGAAAATAAGGACGCGATGTTCTCCACCATCACCGGCGACTATTTTCGCGCCCTGCAAATCCCGCTGCTTTCGGGACGCACCTTCGAACCTCGCGACAATGCTGACGGAACGAAGGTGGTAATCATCAACGAAACCACCGCGAAGCGTCATTTCGGTTCGCCCACGGCGGCGATCGGCAAACGCCTTTCCATTTGGCACGATGAAAAATTCATGCGCGAAATCGTCGGGGTGGTCGGCGACACGAAGACCGGTTCTCTTACCGGCGAGGGCGGCGCGCAAATCTACGTTCCACACGCCCAGGATTCGCAGTGGAATTTCATGGGGCTGGTGATTCGGACCGCCGGCGACGCTGCCGCCTTCGCTCCCACTTTGCGACGCGAAGTGCAGGCGCTCGACAAGGATCAGCCCATCTACAACGTTCGGACGATGGACGATGTCGTCGCGAACTCGTTAGGCACGCGGCGCGTCTCAATGCAGCTCTTCGCCGTTTTCGCTGGCGCGGCCTTGCTCCTCGCCGCCATCGGGATTTACGGCGTAATGGCCTACTCGGTCACGCAGCGCACCCACGAAATCGGAATTCGCATGGCGCTCGGCGCCCAGAAATCGGACGTGCTCGCGCTCGTGATCCGCCAAGGCATGACGCTGACCGTGATCGGCGCCGTTGTCGGCGTGGCGGGGGCCTTCGCCCTTACGCGCTTGCTTGCCAATCTTCTCTTCGGAGTGGCGGCGACCGATCCGCTGACCTTTGTCGCAATTCCGTTGTTGCTCCTCTTCGTCGCGCTGGTTGCTTGTTATTTACCAGCACGGCGCGCGGCTCGCCTCGATCCGACCATCGCGCTCGCGCAAAGCTAACCAGTTATGTCTATGATCAACCTCAAACACCTCGAACGCTTTTACCCGCTCGCGAAGGGCAAATTCTTTTACGTCCTTCGCGACATCAACCTGGAGGTCAACGAAGGCGACTTCGTTTCCATCATGGGCCCGTCCGGGGCCGGCAAGTCGTCGCTCCTTCACGTGCTCGGCATGCACGACCACGCCTGGTCCGGCGAATATTTCTTCGACGACGTGGGCGTTCACAACCTGAAGCCGAAGGAGCGTGCGACTCTCCGCAACGAGAAGATCGGTTTCGTCTTCCAGGCTTATCATCTCCTCGACGACCTCACCGTTTACGAGAACCTCGACATCCCGCTCTCCTATCGGCACGTGAGCAAGGCCGGTCGCGATTCGATCGTCTGCGACACGCTGGATAAGTTTCACATCGTCGGGAAGAAAGACCTTTATCCGCGGCAGCTGTCGGGCGGCCAGCAGCAGCTGGTCAGCATCGCCCGCGCGATGATCGCGAACCCGAAGCTGATCCTCGCCGATGAGCCCACTGGGAATCTGCATTCCGACCAGGGCAAGGAGATCATGGAGATGTTCAAGAGCCTGAATGCGCAGGGCGCGACCATCATCCAGGTGACGCATTCGGATGTGAACGCGAGCTACGGGAATCGCGTCATCCAGCTCCGCGATGGATTCATCGTATGAATTACGAAGCACGAATGTCGAAGGACGAAGGAATGACGAAGCTCGACATTCCGAAACGTGCTAGCCCCTCGATCCTTCTTCATTCGGTCATTCTTTCGTCATTCGACATTCGTGCTTCGTCATTTTTTTTATGCTAACCGACCTCAAATACGCCCTGCGAATGCTGGTCAAAGCTCCGGTGTTCGCCGTCATCGCCATCCTCACGCTCGCTCTCGGGATCGGCGCGAACAGCGCGATCTTCAGTGTCATCGATACGGTTCTGCTCCGCCCGTTACCCTTCAAGAATCCCGACGAAATTGTTCACGTCTGGGGGCGCTACGCGAACGATAGCGGGCGCGTGCGCGGCAATGTCCACTCGTTTCCCGACTACGTGGACCTGCGCGACCAAAGCCAGAGCTTCGCCGCGATGGCGGCCTACACCCGGACCGGTGGAACGTTATCGCTCGCCGAAGATGCCAGGGCGCTCGAAGGAATCGCGATTACGCCCGAGGTGTTCGATGTCCTGGGCGTTCCGCCGCTGTTGGGCCGGGGATTCACGAAGGAGGACGCGAAAAACGAAGCGGACCGCGTCGTTGTTCTGACTTATCCGCTTTGGAAAACCGCGTTCGGGAGCGACCCGAACATCATCGGGCAGAAAGTCACCATCTCGGCGCGCCCGCACACCGTTATCGGCGTCATGCCTCCGGCTTGGAAATTTCCGGTCGAGGACGAACACATCGATTATGCGCTGCCGCTTGAGTATCTCGGGCAGCAATTCCTCGGTAACCGCGGCTCTCACTTTCTCACGGTAGTAGGGCGGCTGAAGCCGGGAGTCGAGAGTAAGACGGCGGAAGCAGAGCTGACCTCAATCGCGAGCCGGCTGTCGAAACAATATCCGGATACGAACATGAACTTCACCGGAACCTCGGTAGTGAAACTGCATACGGATGTTGTCGGCGACGTTCGTCCCGCGTTGCTGGTTTTGCTCGGCGCGGTTGCCCTCGTCCTGCTCATCGCGTGCGCGAATGTGGCGAACCTTCTCCTGGCGCGCGCCGCTTCGCGCAGCCGCGAGATCGCGATCCGGACAGCGCTCGGCGCGAGTCGCGCGAGGGTCATCCGCCAATTGCTCTGCGAAAGCTTTCTGCTCGCGCTGCTCGGCGGTGGCGCCGGCTTGCTCCTGGCGTGGTGGGGCGTCGATCTCCTCGGCGCGGCTGGTCCACAAGGGTTGCCGCATCTTGGCGAGATCAAAGTGAACACGACCGTGTGCGTGTTTACGTTCGTGCTTGCGGTGGGGAGCACGTTGCTATTCGGTCTCATTCCCGCTCTCCAGGTTTCGCGGCCCGCGGTGAATGAGTCGCTGCAACAGGGTGCGAAGGGATCGACTGGCGGATTGCACACGAATCGTCTCCGCGCTTTTCTCGTTGTCTCGCAGGTCTCGCTCTCGCTGCTTTTGCTCGCGGGCGCGGGCTTGTTAATTAAAAGCTTCTACAATCTCCGCGCCACCAATCCGGGGTTCGATCCGGTCCGCGTCATGACGATGTCGATCAATCTGCCGCGGATTCGTTATCCCGAGGTCGACCAGCAAATCCGCACTTACGACCTCATTATGGACAAGCTCGCCGCGATCCCCGGGGTGGAAGCAGCGGGCGGCGTGAATCCGTTGCCCCTGGGTGATAACCAGCGCTCCTCTTCCTTCATGCCGAGCGGCGCGGCGCCTTTGCCGCGCGGCAATCATCCCGGCGCGAGCTATCTGCTGGTGAAGCCGGATTACTTCAAGACGATGAAGATCCCAGTCCTGCAAGGGCGCGATTTCAATCGCGCGGACACGAAAGATTCACCGCTCGTGATCATGATCAACGAAGCCTTTGCGCAAAAACATTTCCCAGGGAAAAACCCGGTCGGTCAGCAGGTGATGATCGATCAGCCGGAAAACAAGTCCAACACGCATGAGGTGGTCGGTGTGGTTGCCAACACGCGCCATGATTCGCTCGCCGAGCCGCAAGGCCCTGAAATGTACGTCCCCTTCGCGCAGGACCCGGGTCGGAGTCTCGATATCGTGCTGCGGGTCAGCTCGGCGAATCTCGTTGGCCTGAGCGCGGACGTGAAACGCGTCATTCGCGAAATCGATAAGGACCTTTACGTCCCGACGCTCGATCCGATGACAAAATTTGTCGCGACTCATCTGGCTCAACCGCGATTCAACATGATGCTGCTCGCCGTTTTCGCCGCCGTGGCGATGGTGCTCGCGGCCATCGGCATTTATGGAGTCATCGCCTACAGCGTCACGCAACGGACGCGCGAGATCGGGATTCGGATGGCGCTCGGCGCGCAGAAAACGCAGATGCTCGGAATGGTCCTGCGCCAGAGCATGATGCTGGTGGTCATTGGTCTTGCGATTGGCTTCGTCGTGGCGCTCGGCGCAACGCGAGTGATGTCGACGCTGCTCTACGGTGTCGCCGCCAATGACCTCTCGATTTACGCGGTTGTGATCGCGCTGCTGAGCGCCGCGGCATTTCTCGCCAGTTACGTTCCCGCCCGCCGCGCCATGAAAGTCGATCCGATGGTGGCGCTGCGCTACGAATGAAAGCTCCAAATCCCAAGCACCAAGCTCCAAAGAAATCCCAAGCTCCAAACATCAAAGGGAGATTGCCGCGGCGCCTTTTTGGAGTTTGGGATTTGGAGCGTCTCTGGAGCTTGGAGCTTGGGATTTGGAATTTATCGTATGATCTCTGATTTCAAATACGCGCTCCGCTCATTAGCCAAGCGTCCCAGTTTCTCCATCGTCGCCATCCTAACGCTTGCCCTCGGCATCGGGGCTTCGACCGCGATTTTCAGTGTGGTCGATGCGGTCTTGCTCCGGCCCTTGCCGTATCCATCGCAGGATCGGCTCGTCGAAGTGACGGAGTTGAATGAAGCCGGCCGCGGGATGTCGTTCGCGGAAGCAAACTTCAACGATCTCGCCGCGCGCAGCCGCAGCTTTGAAGCGATCGCGACCTACACGCGCAGCCCCGAAGCGGTGGCGGGTGGGATGGAGCCGGTGCGGACGAATGTCTCCGCTGTCTCGGCCGATTTCTTTCGCGTTCTGGGCGTCGCGCCAGCGCTTGGCCGCCTTATTTCTGGGGAGACGTTGCGCGAAGGCAATCAGGTCGCGGTGGTCAGTTACGGGTTTTGGAAACGAATGCTGGAGGGCCGGACGAACCTGGATGGAACTTCGCTCCGGTTTGCCAATCGCAGTTTCGCGGTGATCGGAGTGCTGCCGCCGGAGACAGAGTTTCCTACGGGAGTCGATGTCTGGTTTCCGAGCGCAATCTTTCCGCCCTACGAATCGCGGACGGCGCATAATTTCCGCGCTATCGGGCGGCTGCGCCCCGGAGTTTCGTTCGGCCAGGCGAACGGCGAAGTCGCATCGATCGGCAAGGCGTTAAAGCAGACCTACGGTTCGCAGACCGACGCCGCGAGTTTCGGATTGCAATCGTTCCGCGAACGCTTCGTCCGCGACATTCGCAGCATTTTGCTTTTGCTTTGCGGCGCTGTCGGGTTGCTGCTCGCGATCGCGTGCTCGAACGCGGCGAATCTTCTGCTCGTGCGCGCAACGGCCCGGCGGAAGGAAGTGGCGTTGCGCGCAGCCCTGGGTGCGTCCCGAGGCAGACTCGCGCGCCAATTCATTGCCGAAGCGTTGGTGCTCACGCTTGCTGCCGGTGTGATTGGGACATTACTCGCCGCGTGGAGCGTGCGACTAATCGTCGGGCTTTATCACGGCAATCTCCCTCGCATCGGCGAGATCGGGATAAGCACGAGCGTGCTCCTTTTCACTTTCGCGGTGTCGCTGTTGATCGCGGTGCTCCTCGGCTTCGTGCCGCTCATTCATGCGTCGCGTCAGCGTTTGCAAAACGATTTGCAGGAGGCGGGGCGCGGCACTTCCTCCGGCGCACGGCAAACACGCGCGCGCAATTTCCTCATCGTGGCGCAGGTCGCGTTGACCCTGATGCTGCTGGTCGGCGCGGGGCTGCTCGGCCGAAGTTTTCAGCGGCTGCTCTCGGTCGACCCAGGATTTCGCGCCGAAAGTGTCGTGTCCATGACCGTGTTGTTGCCGCAGCCCGAGGAGCCGGCGGCGATGAGATCGCTGGCGCAATTTTATCATCGTTTGTTTGAGCGACTCGAAGCGCTGCCGGGCGTGACCAGCGTCGGTGGCACAAGTGCGCTGCCGATGAGTGGTAACGGCGCGAACGGCACCTTCATGGAAATGCGCAGTGGCCAGGCGCCGGCAACGATGCAGGAATTCATCCGTCAAATGGACGCGCTCCCACCAAGCGAACGCGCGCGGGACGCGGACTATCGCACGGCCAGCGCCGGGTATTTCACGGCCATGGGAATTCCGCTGATTCGCGGCCGCCTTTTTCAGGAAGGCGATGGACCGGACTCGCTGCACGTGGCGGTCGTGAGCCAATCGCTCGCCAAACGTTATTGGCCTAACGAGGATTCGATCGGCAAACAGATCGAATATGGAAACATGGACGGCGATTTGCGTTTGCTGATCATTGTCGGAGTCGTCGGCGACGTGCGCGACAACGGGCTCGATCGCGATCCGCGACCGACCGTTTACACAAACTACTTTCAGCGACCGGCAGCGACGGCGGAATTTTCCATCGTTGCGCGCGCGCAGGGCGATGCCGCGGTCCTGACCAACGCAATGCGGCGCGAAGCGCGCGCCTTGAATCCGGAAATGCCGACGAAGTTCGAAACGATCGAGGAGATTGTTTCCGCATCGTTCGACAATCGCCGCTTCAGCATGGTGATGCTGGGAGTGTTCGCCGGGTCCGCGCTCATCCTCGCGATGGTCGGTCTTTACGGCGTGATGGCATACATCACGTCGCAACGGACGCACGAGATCGGGATTCGGATGGCGCTTGGTGCGCAACGCTTCGATATGCTGAACCTGATCTTCCGGCAGAGTTTCACCCTGGTGCTCTCGGGCGTCGCTGTCGGAATTGTGGCGTCGCTCGGTCTTACGCGTTTGCTCGCGACGATGCTATACGGCGTGCAAGCCACCGATGTCGTGACCTACACCGGCGTTGTTGGCCTGCTCGTGCTGGCCGCGGCGCTTGCCAGTTACATTCCTGCCCGCCGCGCCATGAAAGTCGATCCCATGGTAGCGTTGCGGTATGAGTGAGCGTGAGGAAGGTTCTTCTGTAGCCGCTTCGCTGTGCGAAGCGCGGGGATTCGGCTCCATTTTCTCTCACGCCCACTGGGCGGTGGCTACAGCGCGGTTCGTTCTGGCGACGGTTTTTTTGCTTCTCTTGCAACCTGCGCTTGCCGTCGAACCGTTGGAAGAAGTCATCGAGCAGAAATACGAATTGGATGCAACGGCGACCGTGAGCGTTGCAAACACCGATGGCTCGATCCGTGTTTACGCGGCGGAGGGCCCGGGCATCACGATTCGGGCGTTCAAGAAGGCCTACACGGAAGAACGCCTGCGAGGAATCGTAGTCGATGTAAAGGCGACGCGAAGCAGCATCGTGATCACGACCAGTTTTCCGCCGCGGAAAAACCCGCTGAGCGATCGATCGGGAACCGTCGATTACATCATTATCGTCCCACCGACGGTCAGGATCACCGACCTCAGCCTGACGAACGGAGAATTGCTGGTGGAAGGTTTGCGCGGCGGCAGCGCCAACGCGCACCTGGTGAATGGCTGGTTGGCGGGACATAACTGTTTCGGCGACCTCAATCTTACCCTGGAGAACGGGCGACTGGATGTCGCCTACGATTGGTGGGAGAACAATAAATTCTCGGTCAAGGCTTCGAGTACCCGCGGAAACGTGCGCGCTGTCCTTCCGAGCGATGCTTCCTTCGGCCTCAGTGCGAGCGCGCTTGAAGGCAGAGTCGCAAACAATTTTGAGACAACGAAGACCAGCTCTGGCAATGTGATTCATTCCGTGGCGACCGTGATCGGCCCCGACGCAGAGGCTGCAATCTCACTGGAAGCCGGCCGCGGGAATATCCGGATCGACAAGACCTACTAAACTTCCGCCTACTTCGTTTCGCTTGCGAGTTCCAGCCGCGCCCTGCGATCCTGCTCCGCTTTCACCAGAAGGCCGAGCCGCCGATAACATTGCTCCCGTTTTTCCAACGCCGTCGCCGTCTGGTTCGCCTCGATCGCGTGAGTGAATGATTCCACCGCCGAAAGCGTTTCGCCGCGCGCCATCTCCAACTCGCCGCGATATTGCCAGGCGGTCGAGAAATTCGGATCGAGCTCTGTCGCCCGCTTGATTTGTTCGAGCGCTTCGGCGGCGCGGCCAAGTTTCGTCAACGCGTAGCTCGCCTCGGCGCACGCGCCGGCCGCTTTTGGATCGAGCGTGACGGCCGTCTGCGCATCCTGCAGCGCCAGGCTCGGCTGGCCGATCTCGTTCAATTGCCAGGCGCGTGAGACATAGAGTTCCGCGTTGTTTCGCTCCGCCGAAATTTCGGAGTCGAGCCGCGCCATCGTCTCGAGAAATTCGGGAGCCAGCCGCTCCAGCCGGATCAACTTGTGGACGCCCAATTTCTCGCACTCATCGGAGCGGCCGAGGGCGATCAAGGCGAGCGCCTGGAATAATTTCGGGCGCACCGCCCAGGTTCCGATTTTCCCCGCGGCCTCCGCGTCTTCGAGCGCCAGCTCGGGATCGTCCGCGCGCAGAAACAGAAGGGCGCGATCGGCCAGCAAGCCCGCATCGTTCGGTGAGATGGCGAGGGCCGAATCCAGTTCGCGGATTTCGGCGAGGAATCTTCCTATCCCTTCGAATAGCTTCGCGCCGTGTTCCACTTCCGGATCGTCCGGCGCCAGCGCGTGGGCTTTGTCCAGGTCTTCGAAAGCGTCGTGCCAGCGATGCAGGCGCCGCCGGCACAATGCCCGATTGATGCGGGCGCTCGCACTCTCCTGCACCGCGATGAGTGCGGTCCAGGCCGCGTCTTCCTTGGTCCAGAAATGCTGTCGCCTTTCCAGTCGCGCGATCTTCTCCAGCACCCGAACATTTTTCGGGTCCGCTGCGGCGACCTTTTTCCAGGCGGCAATTGCCCAGGCATCGTCTTTTTTCGCCGCCGCATAATCGCCGGCGTATTCGTCGAGATTCAGGGACGGTTCAGGGACCGCGTCCCGCCAATCATCCAGGCTCTGACTCACCGCGGCGAGGTCGTGCAGTCCAAACTGCGCGCGGACGAGCCGGTCCCAGGTCCCATTATCACGCGGCCTCAACTTCAGATGGCGCCGCGCCAGCTCGACGGCGCGCTCGTAGTTTTGCTCGTCCAACGCCTTGCGGAGTTCGCCCCGCAGCGCTCTTTCTTCGTTCGACACAGCGCGATGACACGCCGGCATCGCCAGCAAGGCAGCCGCCATCAGCAACACCGCTAAGGCGCGAGCTTGACGAAGGAATCGAAACCGCATTGGCTCAAGGTTGGTCAGCAATCGAAAATCCAAAACCGAAAATCTAAAATCGCAAAATGCCTTCGTTCGACATCGTTTCGGAAGTGGACGCGCAGGAAATTGATAACGCGTTGAATCAAGCGCGCAAGGAACTGGCAACCCGCTTCGATTTCAAGGGGAGCATCGCCGAAATCGTGGCCGAGAAAGAGAAGATAACGCTCACGGCCGAGGACGCGTCGCGCTTGCGCGGTCTGCGCGAGATTGTGATCACGAGACTGGGGAAGCGTGGCATCGATCTTCGCAACGTCGAGCAGGTCGAGCCCGCCATATCGCCGCTGGGCCATGCGCGGCAGGAGTTAAAGATCCAGCAGGGGCTCGAAGGCGACAAAGCGAAGGAGATTATCCTCGCGATCAAAGGGCAGGGCTTCAAAGTGCAAAGCCAGCTCCAGGAGCGCCAGATCCGCGTAACCGGAAAGAAGCGCGACGATCTTCAGGACGTGATCGCGTTTGTCCGCAGCAAAGATTTCGGCGTCGCCACGAACTTCAAAAACTTCCGCGACTAAAACGCTGTAGCCGCGGCGCTCTGTCGCCGCGTTTTTCTTGTTGGTGCACGGCGCGGCGACAGAGCGCCGCGACTACAGCGAGTTAGCCGCCTTGCACCGGCGGCATAATCGAAATCTGATCGTCCGGTTTCAAAACGTAATCCCGTCCAACGAACTCAACTCCGCTGGCGACGAGAATGCTCTTGTCCCATTCGCGCAAGGCCGGCGTCCGGGAGTAGAGCACGTCGAGAAGATCAGCGGCCGTTCCCTCAGTCGGAACGTCCAAGTCCATTTCGGATCGCCCGGCCAGATCACGGAGCCGCGAGAAGAACTGCACGTGGATTTTCATTTACCGGCTACGCGGTCGCCGCGATCAAGTCTTTCCGCAGCACGCCGATGAATGGCAGATTGCGGTAGCGTTCCATATAATCGAGCCCGTAACCGACCACGAACTCGTCCTCGATCTCGAAGCCGACATAATCCGGATCCACCACGCGCAAACGCGTTTTTTTCTTATCCAGCAGCACGCAGATGCGAACACTCTCCGGACCGAGGGACTCAATTTTTTCGCGGATGGTGGCCAGCGTGACTCCGCTGTCGAGAATATCGTCCAGGAGAAGAATATGCCGTCCGGCGATATCGGGCAGCAACACCTGCCGAAAAATCAGCTCGCCGGTTGTTTTGGTGCCACCGTGGTAGCTCGCGACGCTGAGGCAATCCAATTTCAGCGGCAGCGGAATGCGTCGCAGCAGGTCCGCCATCAGGATCACGCTGCCGTTCAGAATGGCAATGACCGTCAGTTCCCGGTCGCGATAATCCTCGGAAATTTTCGCGGCCAACTCGTCGAGGCGGCGATGGATGGTCGCTTCGTCGAAAAGGATCCGCTCCATGTCTTCTTGCATCGCTCCGGAACTATCGAGCGTTCGCCCGTTGGTGCGAAGTCAAAATTTGCCGGTGATTGCGCCCGCTCACCTGGTCGCTAGCGTGCCGGGACGGCCATGAGCGTTCGCAGCGAACAATTTGAAGTCCGCACCAGGGGCAAGGGAACCTACGAGATCACCGACCAAGTCCAGCGGGTCATTGAGCGAAGCGGCATCGTCACGGGAACCGTGACGGTCTTTGTCCAGCACACCAGCTGCAGCCTCGTGATTATGGAAAACGCCGCGCCGGCTGCGCGCCGAGACCTGGAAAAATTCTTCGAGCGGCTTGTCCCAGAGGACGCTGATTACGAGCACGACGACGAGGGACCAGACGACAGCACGTCACACATTCGGATGGCGCTTACGCGAACGAGCGAAGTAATCCCGTTGTCAGGTTCCCGAATGCAGCTTGGAACCTGGCAGGGAATTTTTCTCTTCGAACATCGTCGCGCCGCGCACACCCGAAGAATCGTGGTGACGGTGATGGGCCAATAGCAGGCACGTTTTGCTAACGGTAAATCGCATCGACCAGCCGTAACGACTTCTCGTTAGGCAGGAGCGATTGCTCCATCTGGTTCATCACGTAGGCGAACGCCATTCCATTTTCCCGATCGGCGAAGGCGTTGCTGCCGCCGGCGCCCGGATGCCCGAACGCGGACGACGACGGCCCGAAGATTCGTCGCGGAGTGCCCGGAGAATCTTTCATGAAGCCGGCAGAAAATGCCGTCGGGATTTGCAGGATGCGATCGAGGCCGGAAGTCAGCGTGGTGGTCATGAGCGCTATCGTTTCGTGGGAAAAATAACGGCGTCCTCCCAGCACCCCATCGTTCGCCAACATTCCGTAGAACTTCGCTAGCGACGAAGCGCTGCCAATTCCGCTGAACGAGACGATGTTCGCGGCGCGATTCTCCGCGGTGTTCATCGCGGCAATGGAATGAAGGCCCGCCGGCGACGTGAACGTTTTCCGCACAAGCGTTCCCGGCGTCATCAGCTCGCGATAAAACTCCGCGGGCTTTTGTTCGCCGCCGGCTTTGGCGGCGTAGATGGTTGCCGTGCGTTTGTGCTCCGCTTCGGGCAACCCCATCCAGATATCGAGCTCGAGCGGCTCGGCGAAGGTGGTTCGCCAGTAATCGCTGACACGCTGGCCGACCATGCGCCGTGTCAATTCGTCCACGAGAAATCCGAACGTTCGCGCGTGATAGCCATGCCCCGTGCCCGGTGCCCAAACTGGCGCCTGCTTTTCCAGCGCCGCGATCACAGCCGGATAATCGAGAACATCGACCGCCTTATCCAGCGCGCTGAGCCCGGCCTGATGCGAAAGCAATTGTCCAATCGTGATCTCACTCTTTCCCGCCTGCGCGAACTCCGGCCAGAACTCCGCCACGCTATGCTCGAGCGAGATCGCCCGCTCTTGCAGCGCATGGAGCAGACACGCACTTCCCAATCCCTTCGTTGCCGACCAAAAGAGAACGATCGTGTCTGCTGTCCACGGCTGTTCGCGCTTCGTGTCCCGAAATCCACCGTGTAGTTCGACGATCGGCTTTCCGTGTTGCCAAACAGAAACCGCCGCGCCCAGTTCTCCGAAGCGCGTGAAGTTTTCCTCGAAAAGAGTAGCCAGGCGCTCGCGTTCCACCGTGGAGCGTAAATCAAGGAGGGGCGCTTTCCAAACCGCCCCCTTTGAAGACGGCGGTTTGGAAACCGCCGCTCCTTGGGGCTTCACAGACTTTCGTCGCTTGGTTAGCATCAACTCGTCTTCCCAGATGACTGAACTGCGATTCTTCAATCCGTACGCTGAAATCCAGCACACCGAAAATCGGTTGCCACACTGGCAACAGCAAGGCGCTGTGTATTTCGTTACGTTCCGACTCGCTGATTCGGTCCCTTCACGTCTGCTCAATCAATGGCGGGACGAAAGAGAAGGATGGCTCCGCGTGCATCCGGAACCTTGGAGTTTCGAAATCGAGCGCGAATATCATCAACGCTTTTCCGGCGCAATCGAGTGCTTGCTCGATGCTGGACATGGAGCCTGTCTTCTAGGAAGCCACGACTGTGCGCAGATCGTGGCAGAAACGCTGCGGCATTTCGAAGGCGAGCGGGTCGTCATGATTTCGTTCGCCGTAATGCCGAATCACGTGCACGCCCTTTTCGTCCAGAATCCAGAATGGCCTTTGGAAAAACTCATTCGCAGTTGGAAAGGGTTCACGGCACGACAACTCAATAAGCTGCTCGGTCGAACCGGCAGCTTCTGGCAACGCGATTACTTCGATCGACTGATTCGCGATGAAAAACATTTCGCCAATTGCGTCCGCTACATTCGCAGAAATCCTGAGAAGGCACATTTGAGCAAGGCAGACTGCATTCTTTGGGAAAGCGACATCGCGAAAGCAATTGCCTAACAAGGAAGGGCGCTTTCCAAACCGCCCGCTCTTCAATCGGCGGTTTGTAAACCGCCGCTCCTTGATGCGTAATCCGCAGCGGGATTAATTTCGAGCTCAGATCACCGCGTGGAGCGCCTTCAGATCAGGATCTTTTTTGGCGAGGTCGCGGAACGAGCTGTCCATCTTGAAACTGATCTGCAAATTCGCCTCGGCGTCGCGGACGTTGCCGAGGAGAGCTTCGTAGCACCCCATGTTGTAGTAATAGATCGGCTCTTTCAGGAGCGCGACGGGGCCGGTGATGAGGAGCTTTTTCGCTTCGGCGGTCTTACCAAGTTGGTGGAGGCAGAAACCGGCATGGAGAAATCCCGCGCCGGCATCGGGAGCAACACGACAGAGCTTTTGACTGACGCGAAGGGCGAGCATCCATCGTTTTTTCTTCATCAGATGATGGAGGCGAAGTTGAAGGACTTCGGGGCGGGTCTGGTAGCGCGTGTCGATGGCGTCGAGTTCGGCGAGCGACTCGCGTGTCATGCCCAGTTCTGCGTAACCGCAGGCGGCTTGCAACTGCCATTCAAACTGCACGCCTCCCTTTTTTAGCACATCGCTTGCCAAGGAGCTCCGCGGTCATCCTGTAGCTACGGGCCTGTGGCCGCCGATGCGCGTTTGCGGGACGGCCCGCAGGATCGTGGCTACAGGAGGAGTTGTTCGAGCTCACTCAGCCGGCGGTTGAAAAGCGCCAGCGTGCTTTCGATTGGCGCGGGCGTGGTCATGTCGACCCCGGCCAGGCGAAGCGTTTCGAGCGGGAACTTCGCGCCGCCGGATTGCAGGAAAGCGAGGTAGGCCTCGACCGCGCCCGGTTGTTTCGCCAGCACTCTCTCGGAAAGCGCGATGGCCGCGGAAATGCCGGTCGCGTACTTATAAACATAGAACGCATTGAAGAAATGCGGGATGCGCAGGCACTCGATGTCCAGCTGAGGATCGAGCACGACGCCGGAGCCGAAATAAGCCTGGAGAAGCGCGTGATATTCCGATTTGAAAACGTCGAGGGTGAGCGCGTCGCCGCGTTCTTCGATGGCGTGGATGACCTTCTCGAACTCGGCGAACATGGTCTGGCGAAAGAGAGTGCCGCGGATGTCATCGATCTGGCGATTGATGATGTAGGCGCGCATCTTTTTGTCGGTGGTCTTTTCGAGCAGGTGATGGGTGAGTAGCTCTTCGTTAAATGTGGACGCGACTTCCGCGAGAAAGATCGGGTAGTTGTAATCCTGGAACGCCTGCGAGCGTTGCGCGAACCAGGTGTGCATCGAGTGGCCGGCTTCGTGCGCCAGGGTGTAGACATCCGAGAAGACGTCGCTCTTGTAATTCATCAGGATGTAGGGCGGCGCGCGGAAGCTTCCGGAAGAAAACGCGCCGCTCCGTTTTCCTTTCGTCTCGTACCGATCGCACCAGCGCCCGCGCAAACCTTCGCTCAACGTCGCGGTGTATTCGGGGCCGAGCGGCTCCAAGGCGGCAAGGATGGTGTCAGTCGCTTCATCGAACGAAACGTGCGACTCGATCTCCGCCACGAGCGGGACGTAAGTATCGTAGTGATGCAGCTCGTCGAGGCCGAGCGTGCGCTGGCGCAATTCGTAATAGCGAAACAGCGGCCCGAGGTTGTTTCGCACCGCCGTGATTAGCCCGTCATAAACCGCGACCGGAATGTCGTCGCGAAAGAGGGACGCTTCGAGAGCTGAGGGATAATTGCGGGCGCGTGCGCGAAAGACATCCGCCTTTACGGAATAGGCGAGCGAGGACGCCAGGGTAAACTGGTGATCCTGAAACTCCTCGTAGAACTGGTGGAACGCGCGCTTGCGCAGGCCGTGGTCGCGCTTCACCAGGAACGAGCCGTAAGAACTTTGGGTGAGCGGTTTTTCTTCGCCCTTGTCATCCACCAGAACGCCGAATTTCATGTCGACATCCGTGAGCTGCGAAAAGGTCTCGTCGTACCCATCGAGTGCGGCGCTGCCCAGGGCCATGAGCCGCTCTTCCCGCTCCGACAAAACATATGGCTTCATCCGTCGGATTTTTCGAAGCGCGATTTTCCATTCGTTTAAGGCGGGGTCTTCCAAGAACTCCGCGAACTCGTCGTCGGGAATCCCCTGAATTTCCGGGGCCAGGAACGAACTGGCTTCGCCGATCTTTGTGAGAAGATTTTGCATCTGGCCCATGCGCGCGAGGTACTCGGGATTCGCGCTGTCCTCGGCGAGCTGGAGGGAGGCGTAGTGGTAGAGACGCTCGATCTTGAGGTCGAGGGATTTCTCGAAATCGAGGCATGCCGCCAGGGTCGCAGCTGACTGGCCGAGGCACCCCTTCCAGTCCGTTATTCTTGGGTAGGTTTGCTGGAGCCAGGCGAAATCCTCGGTCCATTTGCCGGCCTCGCTGAAGAGATGGGAGAGATCCCATTTGTCGGAATCGGAAACGTCGGCGCGGGCGAGAGTTTTGGCAGTGGTCATCGGAAGAAGAGAGGAAACCCTCCTTCGCTCCGCTCCGGCGGGCAAGCTGCCCAAGTCACATAATTGAAAATTAGCGCCGCCCCATTGCTTCGAGCGCGGGATGGCGCGCAATCCGGCGCATGGCTTTGCCGAGCAGGCCAAGACCGGGCGGGATCCTATGCCACGGGGATGCGCCGGACGGATGGGGGAGCGGGATCAGATCGAAGGCGCGATGCTTGTCGCGAATGGGGAAGGTGCGTCCGATGATTCGGTCGAGCTTCTCCAACGGGAGGAACTGGCCGATGGCGAGTTTGCCGACCGGGATGATCAACTGGGGTTGCAAAAGATCGATTTCATCGTTCATCCAGGTCAAGCAATTCCGGATCTCGTCCGGCGCGGGAACGCGGTCGCCGCCGGCGGGGGTTTTGCCAGGAAAACACCGGCAGACGGCGGCGAAGTAAATTTGGGCGCGCACTTGTTCTTCGCTCATTCCGCAGAATTGCTGGAACCAGCCGAAGAGCGTGCGGCCCGCGGTCCAGGCGAACGGTCTTCCGAGCACCGGCTCTTTCACGCCCGGGGCCTGGCCGATGAGCATGACCTTGCTCAGGACGGGCCCGCCTGAAACTGGCGGCGGCAACATTCGCGGGCAGCGGCGGCACTGGAGCAAACGGGCGACGTGCCGATCGAGCAGTTGCTGGTAGCGCGAGGCCCGGGGCATTCGCAGGTGTTAGTGCATGAAGCTGCGGTTTACAAACGACCGCTCCTTGCGCACTCGCTCTCCAGCGCAGACCTTCGCGGGGAAAAGATGGCTGTTCAATTTAGAGATTATTACGAGACGCTTGGCGTTTCGAAAACCGCGACCGACGACGAGATCAAGAAGGCGTTCCGCAAGCTGGCGCGCAAACACCATCCCGACGTCAACAAGGACAAGGCGACCGCGGAAGAAAAGTTCAAGCAGCTCAACGAAGCGTACGAGGTCCTGGGCGATCCGGAGAAGCGGAAGAAGTACGATGAGCTGGGCGCTAATTGGGACCAGCCGGGCGGATTCCAGCCGCCACCGGGATGGGGCGGGCAACAGCCGGGTGGTGGATTTCGCCGCCATACCCCCGGTGACGGTGGCGTTGAATTCGAATTCGGCGGGACGGGGTTCAGCGATTTCTTCGAACAATTCTTTGGCGGCGGCGGCGGCGGCAGTGGTTTTGGCGGGGGCAGTTTTGGACAGCGGCCAAGAAGCGCCGAGCGAGGGAGCGACGTGGAAGCCGACATCATGGTCACCCTCGAAGAAGCGTTCCATGGATCGAAGCGCCCGATTTCCTTGCGCCGCGGCAACTCAAACAAAGTGGAAAGTTACCAGGTCAAGATCCCGAAAGGGGTGCACGAGGGCCAGCGAATCCGGCTGGCCGGACAAGGCGAGGCCGGCGCGGGCGGTGGGAAAAGCGGCGATCTTTTTCTGCGCGTGCGCCTGGCGCGACATCCGGATTTTACAGTGGAGGGAAACGATCTGATTCACGAAGTGAAGTTGCCGCCCTGGCAGGCGGCGCTCGGCGGAGAGTTGCGCGTTCCTACTTTGGAAGGTCACGCCAAGCTGAAAATTCCATCGGGGACGCAGGGCGGACAACGCTTTCGCTTGCGCGGGCACGGACTTCCCACGGCGGTTGGAGAGCGCGGAGACTTGTTGGTCGAGGCACAAATTCAAATTCCGAAAAAGCTCGGCGAGCGCGAGCGCGAAATCTGGACGCAGTTGGCCGAACTTCACGGGACCGCCCAGGCCTAGACGCTTTCGCTCGACAGTCGCGCGCTCGTCGATTTAAGAATGCCGCAGATGAAAATCTCGCTCGGTACCGATCACGCTGGTTTCCATTACAAAGAAAAGGTCAAGGCGCTGCTGGTTGAGCTGGGCCACGAGGTGAAAGACTTCGGCACCTTCAGTGAAGAGCCGGTCGATTACCCGAAGTTCATCCGGCCCGCAGCCGAGGCGGTGGTGAAAGGCGAGTGCGATCGCGCGATCGTTTTCGGCGGTTCGGGCAACGGCGAGGCGATGGCGGCGAACAAAGTGCGCGGAGTGCGCTGCGCGCTCTGCTGGAACGAAGAGACCGCCCGGTTATCGCGCCAGCACAACGACGCGAATGTGCTTTCGATGGGCGAGCGGGTGATCCCGGAGGAGACCGCGCTGGCCATCGTCCGGGTCTGGTTGACGACCAATTTCGAAGGCGGCCGGCACGCTGAGCGTATCGCGCAGCTCGAGCAGTAATCAGAACCAGCGGTCGGCCGCGACGGCGGCGATGAACAGCGCGCTAACAAAGGCGTTGCTCTGAAAAAAAGCGCGATTGATCGCGGCGAGGTCGAGCTTCCGGGCGCTGCGATGTTCGTAGACGAGCGCGCCGGCGATGAACGGCATCGCGCTGTAATAGATGATCCCGAGTTTCGCCGTTAACCCGAAAGCGACCAGGGCGACGAACATCACAAAGTGGAGCCACTGGGCAAATCGCAGGCTGCCGGAGATCCCGAGACGAACCACCAGGGAATGCAATCCTTCGCGGCGGTCAAAGTCCGCATCCTGCGTCGCGTAGATCAGGTCGAAGCCAGCCACCCAGCAGATCACGCCCACCCCCAGGACCAGGGGCGGCAGATCGAGCCCTCCTGTTTGCGCAATCCACGCCCCGGCCGGCGCAACCGCCAGGGCGAGGCCGAGGAAGAAGTGAGTCCCCTTCGTGAAGCGTTTTGTTAGCGAGTAGAAGAAGCTGATCGCAAGCGCGACCGGCCCGAGTATGGCGGTCATGCGATTGATTGCAGCACTTGCGGCAAGAAAAGCAGCGGA
>JBEEHI010000149.1:0-3516 GCA_041167305.1 Verrucomicrobiota bacterium | reverse complement strand
GCGCCAATCATTTCGGCTCGGCCGAGCCGGTCGGCGGCGGACTCACCCTCTTCGTTCCGGTCGGGCGCACCTTCAATCCAGCCGACGGCAAGGATTGGGAAGGCACTGGCATCTCCCCCGACATTGTCGTGGCGCCCGAACAGGCGTTGGCGGTCGCCCTGGTCCGCGCCGGGCTCCCCGAGGAAAAGGCGGCATCACTCGCCGAGCAACATCGACCGCGTCTGCCGATGACCAAGCCCCCGGTAATTGCCCCGCGCCGACCATGAGCCCCATCGTCGGCGCTGCCGATTTGAGCGTTTCGCCGCCACCTGAAACGTGAGACTAAATGAAAATCCGTGTCAGCTCTTCCAGAGCAGTGATTCTCAAGATGTTTTGCGTTTCATACGCAGCACGCGAGAGCAAACGGCCTGTATAGGTGGACACGAAAGCAGGCCGCGCAATGAGGCCTAACGAGAATAAGATGAGCGACGGCTGGCGGGGCGGCGCATAGCCGCCGGTTGAGGGTTGAATTTCATGGAAAGTAAGGAGCCGAGGCTCTAGCGGTTCGCAGCCATCGCCCGGTTAGATGGATGGCGTGATCCCATCATTACCTTCCAATCGTAAAAGATAACGGGATTCTGACTCGTGTAAATCGTCCGGGGTAAAACCGCCATTTCCGAAAGGTAGAGCGTCCCTCCTCGTCCAAAACCTGATGTCCCGTGGTGCGAACCACCTTCACCTCGTATACCGTGCCGTCCGCTCGAACATGGAGTTCAAAGACGCCGGCGCCCGTCCACCGCTTGAGACGAGCTTCAGTCGGATAATTGGGACGCGCCGCGTATCGCGCGTGAGTTTTGGCGTATTCGAGGGTTCCGGGGACGGGTTTGGGAGAATGAGGTGCCTCACCAAGCGAGGAGGGAGCGCTCAACAGAATGGCGAGAAAAAGGCAACTGAAGGCTAGGCGAACGATGCGTGATCTCGTGGTAGCCATCTAACGAGAACAAGATGAGCGACGGCGGACGAGGGCGCGCGTGGCTCGGGGTGAATGGAACGGACTGCCAAGCCGTGACATAGACGGAAAGCCCGGAGGGTATGGGAGCAGCGCGACCATATCAAAGTGTGGAAGTCATCTCAAATGTGGAGCGTACAGCGGTCCGCTGTTCGCTCCAGCGCATGGTTAGACCTACTTTGGTCGGCAGGGGTGTTCGGCGTTCCATTGTTTCAATGTGTTACTTTCGTACCTGACAAGCAGCTCATCTATCAGCTTGTGCTTAACGCCTGGTTTGGCTGCGCGAAGGTTCTTGTAAGCCCGAACTCCACTTTCGAGCCCCGCGAGGGTGTACGCAGCAATGTCCCGTGCGCGTTCAGGGTGTTCTTCCACCCAGTCCCCAGACGCAATTACAATTTGCCACATGACCGGTTCAAGCGCTTTCGCTTCGGTTAGTGGCCCGAGCACGTCACCGCAGATGAGGTAATCCACTTTCTTGAAATGACCGATGAGAAAGGGCCTGATGAAATCCGCGTTTTTGTGGAGCGGTTCTCGTTCAAGTGCAAGCACCGCCTGATGAATGTTGCGCCTGGACAACAACTGATCAGGCAGTGGCAATCGATCCAACCAAGATGCGGCGAACAGAGGGGAAATCACGAGGCATAGCGTCAGCAGGACCGTGGTTCGTACGAGGTTGCCCATAGGTCTAACGAGAACAAGATGAGCGACGGCGGACGAGGGCGCGCGTGGCTCGGAGTGTAAGTGCAGAAGTCATCTCAAAAGTGGAGCGCACACCGGTCCGCCGTTCGCTCCATCGCATGGTTAGATGACTTCACTCGCTGTAAATCGCGCCGCATATATTGCCTCGAGGCGACACATAAAAACTGACGTGCGTCGGTTGGGTGTAGGCGACCCTTTTGCTCTCTTCCTCCGAGAAGACGCGGTAAGTCACGAAGAGATTCTTTCCGTCGCGTTGTATCGCGGGTCCCGAAACCCAATGCCATCGGAGATGACGATTGAATTTCTTTATCGCGGCGATGGCAAACGCTCGTAGCCTAAAGTCTTTTACGTCGTCGCGGTCAAAGTTGGAGAAACCTGCGCTCTCCGGGGGCGGCGTAGGCTCGTCTGGATAGAACGAGGCAAATCCTAATTTCCGCCTCTGGCCCGCGAACTCTACATTATAAACGGCTGCCTTGCCGTCTACGCTCAATGAGGTCCTGCCGGTGCAAACTGCGTAGTTATTCCAGTCGGAACACGAGAGATGCCGCAAATCCGACAGTCGACGCACTCCCGCCCAACCGAATACCTGGTCTAACTCGCGAAGCATAGTCTTATGCTGCGCTTCGCTCGGCTTGAATTTGCCGTCCGCCGTCGCAGCTGATAGCGAACCGATTGCCAGTAGCACGCTGAGAACCGGGAACAGGACGCCGCGCGAAGTCATCTAACGAGAACAAGATCAGCGACGGCTGGCGGGAGAGTGCGTCGCTGCGCGTTGAGGGTGGAATTTCATGGAAGGCAAGGAACCAAAGCTGCCAGCCGTTCGCTCCATCGCATGGTTAGGCCTTGGGGACTCTTCCGAGCACAACCGTATTGCTTTTGAATCGCGACTTGTTGCCATAAAACGTCGCGCTAACAACAACCAATTCATCAGGTTTTGCGTGGATGGTAATGGTCGTTTGATCGTGCACGATAGCCCGAGGGGCGATCGAACGATCGGGACCTGCATGGTCCACCGAGCGTGCTTCCAGGCTGACTTCCGCCAACTCGGTAAGCGCATAAAATGTGAAACTGAACCGCTCGAATGCAGGAATCTTGGCGGGTCGGTCGCTGTCATTGTACCAGTAGACGTCGAAGGCGACCTCTCCGGAAGCCGATATAGAGTTCGCGGCCGGAACGATATAGACACTTACGCTTCCCGCTTTTGCGGCGACCTGAAACACAAACAGAAACAGAACGAAGGCTGGCGTACGCATGGGCCTAACGAGAATTAGACGTAAGAGTTACGTTTAACTCGAAGTTGGGGTATTGGGTGTCGGACATTGGAGGGAAGATCGTGAGATAAAGTATTCGGCCGCGCGGTTGAAGACCAGTCGAATCTGACGGCGGCCGCGACGAGGCCGGGGTCACCGACCCCGGCTACAGTTACTGCTGTGGGAAGCTCAGCGTTACGGTGGTTCCGCGGCCGGGCTCGCTTTCGATCTGCGCGTTGCCGCCGTGCAGATCCATGATCGACTTCACGAGGGCCAGGCCAAGCCCCACACCCTCCGAGCTGCGCGCGGAATCGGCGCGGTAAAAGCGGTCGAAGACGCGGGGCAAATGTTCGGCGGCAATTCCGGCGCCCGTGTCCTTTACCGTGACTTCGGAATGCGGCCCGCGATTCGCGATCGAGATCTCGATCGAACCTCCGGCGGGAGTGTGATGCACGGCGTTCTCCACCAGGTTGTTCACGGCGCGACTGAACAGCATCTCGTCGGCAGCGAAAGTTCCTTCGCCCTGGCAACGGATCGTGAGCTTCTGCTCTTCGGCGATCAGCTCGTGGTAGGCCGCGA
>JBEEHI010000148.1:0-9904 GCA_041167305.1 Verrucomicrobiota bacterium | reverse complement strand
CGCGTGATCTTCAGCAGCCACGTGGTGAACTTCGCCCGGGGCTCGTAGCGTTTCGCATTTTTCCAGACGCGAACGAAAACCTGCTGGGCAATGTCTTCCGCATCGGAGCCGCTCCCGAGCATGCGTCCCACCGTCCCGATCACCAATCGTTGGTGGCGCTCGACGAGTTGCTCGAATGCGCCCTCTTCGCCGACGCCTACCAGGGCCATGAGCCGAATATCCTCGGCGTCTTCAGGAGAGCGGCCGGGCAGGCCGATTTGATCGTCGGGCATGTTAAGAAAAGGCGAACGCGGTTGGACGGTCAGGGATGAAAGCTTCAATTACGACTGATTCAACCTTCATGGGCGCTTTCGGTTGCAACCCAACACCAGCATGTGCATCATGGATTCGAATTCGCCGCCTTTGATGAACTTCTCTCTCATTCCCACTGATCTTCGACCCATTGCCGAAAAGGTCGAGGGCCAGCAGCGCCTTTCCGAGGCGGATGCGCTTCAGTTGTTTCGTTCGAATGACCTAAACGCCCTTGGCTTGATGGCGAGCACGGTGCGCGAACGAAAGAACGGCAACGTCGCCACCTACATTCTCAATCGCTACATCAACTACTCGAATATCTGCATTCTCTCGTGTCAGTTCTGCGCGTTCGCCGCCAGGAAGAGGGATGCCCATGCATTCGAGCGTTCCATCGACGATATCGTGGCGACCGTGGAGGAATCGCTGGCTTCCGGAATTACCGAGGTCCACATGGTGGGCGGACTTCATCCCACTTTGAATAAGCAGTGGTACCTGGATTTGCTGCACCGCCTGCGCGCGCTCGATCCGAACATCACCATCAAAGCGTTCACGGCGATCGAAATCCGCCATCTCGCGCAGCGCATCTTCAAAATTTCCATCGCCGAAACGCTTAAGATTTTGCGCGACGCCGGCCTGGGAGCGCTCACCGGCGGCGGCGCCGAGATTTTCGATGCCCAGGTGCGCGACGAACTTTGCCGCGGCAAGGAGAGCGCCGAAGAATGGCTCGATGTCCACCGGCTCTGGCACAACATGGGTGGCCGTAGCACCTGCACGATGCTTTACGGTCACATCGAGACGCTCGAACAACGCGTGGATCATCTCCGTCAGCTCCGCGCATTGCAGGATGAGACCCACGGGTTCACCGGCTTCGTTCCGTTCGCCTTCGAACCGAACACAACGATCCTCGCGCACGTAAAGCCGGCCTCAGCCGTCGAGCAGCTCCGCAACCTGGCCGTGAGCCGGATTTACCTGGATAACTTCGATCACGTCACCGCCTACTGGGTTTCGATGGGGCTGCCGCTCGCCCAGGTTTCGCTCAATTACGGTGTGGACGATCTTCACGGCACGATCATGGAAGAGAAAATCTTCCACATGGCCGGCGCAAAGACACCGCAGGAACAAACGGTCCAGACTCTCGAGCACGTGATTCGTGAGGCTGGCCGCGAGCCGGTGCAGCGGGATAGCTACTATCGGCATCTTTCCAAGAAATCCCCGGCCGCCGCGACGGTTCCGCCGGCGGTCGAGTCCGAACTGGTTTACGCCTGACGCGTGGCTGAAGGCGGGCTGCTACGGATCGGTTGCGTTAAGTATCTCAACGCGCGTCCCCTCATCCACGGGTGGCCGGGCGAGGTCGTGTTCGATCATCCAAGCGTGTTGTGCGAACGGCTCGCAGCGGCGCAGCTCGACGTCGCGCTCGTCTCGAGTTTCGAATTCCTGCGCAACCCGGTTTACACGCTCGTCGATGGCATTTCGATTTCGTCGAACGGCCCGGTGCATTCGGTTTTCGTCGCGCACAATGGCAACCTGAATGAAATTGAAGAGATCGAAGTCGATCCCGCCTCGCAGACGGGGATAAATTTGCTCCGCTGTCTCCTCGCTGAGATGGGGCTCGCGCCGAAATTCGTGATGCGCTCGCGGCTCATGCAGCGTGCAATTACGCCGCGCCTCGCAAAATTTTTCATCGGCGACCAGGCGATCCGTTTCCGCGATGAGACTGAGAATACCTTTCAGTTTTGGGACCTCGGCGAAGAATGGCAAAAACGGACCCAGCTTCCTTTTGTCTATGCGCTCTGGCTCATCCGGCCCGAGCTGTCGTCGCCGAAGGCAATTGCAGACGGTCTTCGCGCGTGCCGGGACAATAATCTGCGCGAACTCGATTCGCTCATCGCAGCCGAAGACGAATTCAGCCCGGACTTCTGTCAATTCTATCTGCGGGAATGCATCCGCTATCAGTACGGAGCGCAGGAAAAAGAAGGCCTGTCGATGTTCCGGAAGCTCTGCGAGAAGCACGGGATTTTGTGGCACGACTCGCGGCTGATCATCTGAGTCGGCCGTTCCTTGTCAGTCCAATCCTTCGCCAATAAACTACCCGGTGGAACGGCGTTGGATTGTTGCGCAGGCGTGCGCGGATACGAACACAGAAATTCCGTGGGCGGAAATCTGCGGCGTTCCCTGCGTCGCCGAGCTCTTGAAGCGCAAGGGGTTTGCCAGCGCCGGGGAAGTAAACGCATTTCTCCAGCCGCGTCTTCGCTCGCTCGGCGATCCATTCTTGTTGCCGAACATGGCTACCGCCGTCGGGCGCATTCTCGGCGCGATCGATCGAAACGAGCGCATCGTCCTGTTCGGCGATTACGACGTCGATGGAGTCACGTCACTTGCGTTGCTTGCTAAGATGTTGCGGAGCTACGGCGCCAGTCCGGAATTATTTCTGCCCTTGCGAATGGAGGAGGGTTACGGGCTCAGCCCGGAAAGCGTGCAGCGTTGTTGCGAGCAACATCAACCGCAGCTCCTCATCGCGGTCGATTGCGGCACGTCGTCGATCGCCGAGATCGCGTCGCTCAAAGAGCGCGGCGTCGATGTGATCGTTCTCGATCACCACGAGCCGAAATCTGCGCTGCCTGATTGCGTCGCGATTGTGAATCCAAAGGCGGCGGCGGGGTCCGACTTCGAATATCTTTGTAGCGTAGGCATTGTCTTCAAGCTCTGCCACGCACTGCTAAAAACGCGCCCCGCATCCGGCTTCGATTTGAAGGCGAGTCTCGATCTCGTCGCGCTCGGGACTGTTGCTGACATCGTTCCCCTGAAGAAGGAAAATCGGATACTCGTTCTGCGCGGGATGATGGAATTGGCGCGCAGGAGGCGACCGGGGTTACGAAAGTTGATGGAGGTCGCGGCGGTGAAGGCTCCGGTGACGGCGGAGGACATTGGGTTTCGCCTCGGCCCGCGGCTGAACGCGGCAGGACGCCTCGCGACGGCGGAAAAGGCGTTGCGCCTTTTGTTGACCAACGATGAAAAGGAAGCGGAAGAACTGGCTGCCCTACTCGACACGCAGAACCGCGAGCGTCAGGCGGTGGAACGAAAAATTTGCGAGGATGCCGAAGATAAATTGACTGAACATTTCGATCCCGCGCGCGACGCGGCGATTGTGCTCGGCTCGCGCGATTGGCATCCGGGCGTGCTCGGCATCGTGGCCTCCCGTCTGGCGCGAAAATATCATCGGCCCACGGTCCTCGTCGCCTTTGACGCGGCGGGACTCGGGAAGGGAAGCGGTCGAAGCATCGAAGGCTTGTCTCTTGTCGAGGCCCTCAATCGTTGTGAAAAACATTTGGAGAAATTTGGCGGCCACGAAATGGCGGCCGGGCTGGCTGTCCGCGAGGAAAATTTCGCGGCGTTCGCCGATTCTTTCCGCCAGGCGGCGCGCGAACTTCTATCGGACGATGATCTCCAGCCCCGGTTGCATCTCGATCACGAACTGACTTTCCCGCAGCTCAACGGGGACCTGCTGCGCTGGCACCAGGCACTGGAACCTTTCGGCAGCGCCAACCGGCAGCCGATCTTTTTCACTCGCGGGGTGGAGCCGGCGGTCGAGCCGCAGGTCCTCAAGGAAAAGCATCTGGTCTTGCGCTTGCGCCAGCAGAGTCATTTCCGACGCGCGATTTTCTTTGATGGTGCGTTAGCCCAGCTTCCGAAGCCCCCCTGGGACATCGCGTTCCGGGTGAGCGCCGACGAATACGAAGGCGAGACGCGGCTCCAGATCCAAGTGGAGGCTTTGCGCGCCGCCGGGCCAATCGAATGATCCAATATTCGCAATCCCTCAGCGAGCTGGAGTGGATCCCGCGGCCGAAGTTGACGGCGCTGCGCCGGCTTGAGATCGAAACCGTCGAACATCTTCTCACGCATTATCCGCGTCGTTATGAAGACCGGACGCATTTCGCTCCTTTCCCGCAGGATGAAAGCGAGACGCCGATTCTGCTTTGCGGTGAGGTCGCTAAAACGCGGGTGTTACGGTTCGGCGGCTGGAAGAAAATCTTCGAGGCAACTCTGGAACAATCGGACGCGAACGCCCTCAGCCAGCCGCTCGTTCTGCGCTGGTTCAACCTGCACTACGTCCAGAAGATGATCGTGACTGGACAGCAACTGGTTGTTTTCGGCAAGCCGCGCCTGCGCGGGAAACGCCTTTGCATGGAGCATCCCGAATTCGAGGTGATCGAGAACGACGACGAGATGTCCGTTCACTTTCGCCGGATCACGCCGATCTATCCCGCAACCGAGGGCCTATCACAGCGGGTGTTCCGCGCGATGATTTTCCAGGCACTCGAGAATCTCGATCCTGGGTCTGTCCCGACGTTACTGCCGAAGAACGCGAATCTCGGAACGCGCGAGCACGCCCTCCACGAAATCCATTTCCCGACGACGACAGCGCAACGTGACGCCGCGCGGGAGCATCTGGTGTTCGCCGAGTTTTTCGCGATGCAGTTGCTGATCGGTTCGCGAAGGTCGGACGCCACCTTGCGCACCGGCCAGGTGCATTCGGCGCGAGGCGAGTTGTTGGAGAAATTTCTGCGCGGATTGCCATTCGACCTGACCACCGCCCAGGAGCGGGTCATTGAGGAATTGCGGCGCGATCTCGCCTCAACCCATCCTATGAACCGCCTCCTCCAAGGCGATGTCGGGTCAGGGAAGACCGTCGTGGCGATCGCCGCCATCCTGCTCGCCGTCGAATCCGGTTCGCAAGCCGCCCTCATGGCTCCCACGCAAATTCTCGCCGAACAGCACTACGCCGTCCTCTGCCGCTGGCTCGAACCGCTCGGCGTGCGGTTAGCGCTGCGGACCGGCGTGCGCCAGGAGGAAAGCGGGACGCTTTTCCTCTCGGGTTCCCAAGAAGACGCGCCGCAAATCATCATCGGGACACACGCGTTGCTTTATGAAGGGGTTTCGTTCGAGAACCTCGGGCTGGCCGTGATCGATGAGCAGCACAAGTTCGGGGTGTCGCAACGGGCGCGGCTCACGGCGCGCGAGCCGGCGCCGGATGTTCTCGTTATGACCGCGACACCAATTCCGCGCACGCTGACGATGACGGTTTACGGCGACCTCGACGTATCGGTGATCGATGAAATGCCGGCGGATCGAGGTAAAATCATCACGGCGGTCCGCGAACGAGGGAAACTTCCGGAGGTGCTTATCTTCATGCGCCGGGAACTGGAGGCGGGCCGGCAGGCGTATGTCGTCTATCCGCTCATAGACGAGAGCGAGAAACTCGACGTCAAGGCAGCCGCCGCGGAATTCGAGCAATGGCAGGAGCGGCTGCGACCGTTTCGCTGTGAGCTGTTGCATGGCCGAATCCCCGCGCCGGAAAAGCAAGCGATCATGGAGCGATTCCGGCGCGGCGAAACGAGCGCCCTCATTAGCACAACGGTGATCGAAGTGGGAGTAGATGTCCCGAACGCGACGCTGATGTTGATTGAGAACGCGGAACGTTTCGGGCTGGCCCAGCTCCATCAATTGCGCGGCCGGATTGGGCGCGGCAGCCACAAATCGTATTGCATCCTCTTGAGCGACGAACAATCGCCGGAGACAACCGCGAAGCTGGCTGTGCTGGAGAAAACTACGGATGGATTCGCGGTGGCGGAAGCGGATTGGGAGATGCGCGGCCCGGGCGACTTGCTCGGGACGGCACAAAGCGGGTTGCCGGCCTTAAAGCTGGGAAATTTGAAGACAGACAAGGAGCTAATGCAGCGGGCGCGCGCTTCAGCGACGGCGATCCTTGGGGCCGATCCCCGGCTTGAAGCGCCGGAGAATCAACGATTTCGACAATTGATTGTCGAACAACACGGACGAACCTTCTCGAACGTTAGCTGAATGAAAAACCTGATTAAATTCCTCTTGTTTGTCGTGCTGGTGAGCGCCGGGATTTCCGCGCTTTACGATTACCGGATCAAAACCGGTGGCCTGAAATTTCTCGCGGTCGCTTCGGAGAAATACTCTCTCGCGACGACTCCGACCGTGGATCCGAAGGATGTCGCCGGGCTGGAGAATCTTAACCGCGAGCGGCGGGCGCTAGTCAGTGCCATTATTCCGTCGGTAGTCAGCATCAAGACGTCGAAGAAAGTCGCGGTGAGGAAACAGTATCAGCTCGATCCGGGAGATTTTTTCAATCGCAACCCGCGCCAGTTCCGCAATCCGAACGAGGAAGCAATGGTGCAGAATTCCCTCGGATCGGGCGTGGTGGTGACCTCGGAGGGCCACATCATCACGAACAACCATGTGGTGGACCAGGTGGATGAGATCGAGGTGCAGTTGAGCGATGGCCGCACGAAGAAGGCGCGATTGGTCGGTTCCGATGCCGTGGTGGACCTGGCGGTCCTCAAGGTAGACGACGCGGGCCTCAAGCCGTTGAAGTTCGGCGACTCCGACGCGATGCAGGCGGGCGATTTCGTGGTCGCCATTGGGAATCCATTCGGGTTCGAGGAAACGGTGACGGACGGAATCATCAGCTCGAAAGGCCGCCCGAATCGCGTGGACGGCTTCGGCGATTACCTCCAGACCAACGCCGCCATCAACCCGGGCAACAGCGGCGGGCCCTTGGTGAATTTGCGCGGCGAAATCATCGGCATCAACACGGCGATCATCTCGCGCAGCGGCGGGTCACAGGGAATTGGTTTTGCCATTCCATCGAATTCCGTAAAGGTGGCGCTGGAGAGTTTGCTCAAGAACGGCCGGATCATTCGCGGCTATCTCGGCATCCAGGCACGGCCCCTTACTCAGGGTGTGTCCGAAACAGATGGTGTGATCGTCGATGACGTGGTCCCGAATTCGCCCGCCGCGGAAGCGAAACTAAAACGGGACGACGTGATCAAGAAATTCAACGGTCACACCGTGCGAAACATTACCGAGTTGCGAAGTCTCGTGTCGCAGGTGGAGCTAAACAAGAAAGTGGAGTTGGAGCTGGTCCGCAGCGGCACCACCCAAAAAGTGACTGCCGAGATCAAGGAGCAGCCGGCCGATTACCTGACGTCCCGGACCAACCCGCGCCAGCCGCAGACGCCGCAGCAGCCCGAAGATCCGCAGGATCAACCAGACGAAGCGAACCCGCTCGCTTCGGTCGAAGTGGCGGAGGTCAATGCTGACGTGATGAAGCGCCTCGATTTGCCGAACCGGATTCGCGGCGTGCTCGTCACGAAAGTGGACGGCGAAGCGGGCGAGTTGCGCGCCGGCGACGTGATCGAAGAAGTGAACCAGCAGCCGGTGACTTCTGTGGCGGAGTTCAAGAAAGTGATCGCGTCGCTCGACCCCAACGGAACGCAAGTTCTCTCCGTTTGCCGGCATCGCACGCGATCGTTCGTAGTGGTGCGCCCACGCTAAGAGTGACATCAAGAAGCGCGCGCAAAGCCCCACCGCGTTCCGAATCACATTCGCGTGAATAACCCACTTGTGGGGTGGGTCTAAACTTCCTCAACCAATAAGCTTATGAAACGATTACTCCTCGCGGTGGCGATGTTGGCGCTCGTTTTTCCTGCTCTCCGGCAGGCCGAGGCGCGGACCGATATTTCGATCGATTTCTTTTACGATAACATCGGCGACGACGGAAACTGGATCGAGGCCGGCGAATACGGCTATTGCTGGCAGCCGAACGTTGCCGTGAGCAACACGAGCTGGCGGCCCTATTCGGATGGGTATTGGGCTTACACGGATGTCGGCTGGACCTGGGTCTCCTACGAGGACTTCGGCTGGGCGACCTATCACTACGGCCGCTGGGCCCGGTTGAAGGGGCACGGCTGGGTCTGGGCGCCCGGGCGCGAATGGGGCCCGGCCTGGGTTTCCTGGCGCACTGGCGGAGATTATGTCGGCTGGGCGCCGTTGCCTCCGCGGCGCGGCGGCGACATCTATGTGGATTTCAGTCCCATCACGGCGCAGGTGGATGTCGACTTCGATATCGGACCGGCCTACTACAATTTCATCGATGTTCGCTACATCGGTGAGCCTGTGTTGCGGGAGCGAATTTTCGCTGCCGACCAGAACGTGACCTACGTCAGCAAGACGGTGAACGTGACGAACATCACCTACAACAACTCGCAGGTTTACAATTACGGGCCGGATTACAACACGCTTAGCCGGTACTCGGCCCGACCGATTCAAAAGCTGACAATCCAGCGCGAAACAAACGGCGATCCGCTCGCCGCCGCGCGCTCGAAGTCGCTCATGAAAGTCCAGGGCGACAAGCTCATGGTCGCTGCGCCGCAGCAGTTCCAAAAGCCTCCCAAGCCCATCTCGCCGAAAGTGGTAAAGGAAAAGCTCGCGCAAGCGCCGGTGGAGCATGGTTGGGAACCGGTCAACGATCCGAAAGCGCAGGCAGAATTAAGGGAGAAAATGAAGAAGGAAGATCCGAAGTCCGTACCTCCACCGACTGTGCAAGTCTCCGAAAAGACTGAAACCAATCCGGCCGCGACCGCTGCGCCAGGGACGACAACTACAACCCCGACGGTGTCCGCCAATGCGAGCCCGTCAGCTGCGCCAAGCAAGGACAAGAACAAACGCGAAAATGTTTCGCCAGCGCCAGGTGCTTCTGCGTCCGTGAATCCGGCGATGACACCGGGGAAGAATAAGAACAGGCAGAACGAAAAGGTTTCGCCGCTTACGACGCCTTCGGCCTCCGTCCCGGCTGTGACGAGCCCGGCGCCCACTCGGGACAAAGGCAAGAACAAGCAGCGTGACAATGTAGCCCCGAGCGCTTCCGTGCCGCCCGCAACCGGCGCAACTGAAACGACCGCGCCCACCGTCGCCCCCAAGCCGCCCAGGCAAAAACCAGAGAAGTCGAAGAACGAATCCGCCGTTCCACCGCCGCTCGATGCTGTGGCGCCGAAAAGCGCCCCCCGTATCGCTCCGCCGCCGACTCCGGAAACCAAACGCAACCAGCCCGGCCCAGATGTAACAAGGCCGGAAGCAGCCGTTGAAAAACCAAAGCAGCCGCCGTCGGATATCCCAAAGCCAAAGAAGGAGCAAGCGCTGCCAACGGAAAGAATGTTGCCTCCTTCGTCTTCAGCGAACGCTCCGGGCAATCCGCAGCCGCCTCGTGACGAGGGGAAGAAGAAGGACAGGAACGTGCCGGCGACCTCGCCCACGCCATAGCGGTTGGGCGAAAACAGGAAGTGCTGTAGAAGCGGCGCTCAGTCGCCGCCTCAGGATCCACGCCTCGACTGCGCGAGGCTGGCTACAGCATTTCCGCGATCTGGACGGCATTTAGCGCTGCGCCTTTAAGCAGCTGGTCGCCGGAAACCCAGAAGGAAAGTCCGTTCTCGAACGCGCAATCCCGCCGGACGCGGCCCACCTCGCAGTTGTCCTTGCCGGCGGTAAAGAGCGGCATCGGATAACGATTGTTCTGCGGTTCGTCGACCAGCTCGAGCCCCGGCGCCTTTGCCAGGACTTCGTGCGCCTGCTCGACGGAAACAGGTCGCTCGAACTCGGCGCTCACTGCCACCGAATGGGCTCGGTAAACCGGAACGCGAACGCAGGTCACCGACGCACGGAAATCAGGCAGGTGCATGATGCGCCGGCCTTCGTTCTGCATTTTCATTTCTTCTTTCGTGTAGCCGTTGGACAAAAAAGAATCGACGTG
>JBEEHI010000147.1:0-7856 GCA_041167305.1 Verrucomicrobiota bacterium | reverse complement strand
TCCACGCGCATGATTCCGCGGATCGCTTCCGGCGTAACATCGCGCACGGCGACGCCGGTTCCGCCGGTCACCAGGATCAATCCGCATCCCTGGTCCGAAAACGAACGGATCGTGTCCTGAATCCGTGTGGCCTCATCCGGGACAATCGCCTCGCTGAGAACCTGCCATCCATATTTCTGCGCGGCATCTTTCAGCGCCGGCCCACCGAGGTCTTCGTATTCGCCCGTCGTCGCGCGATCGGAAACGGTGATGATGCCAACAGTGATTTGCATTTCTTCTGTAGCGGCGCTCTATGAGCGCCGTTTGGTTGCGCGTCGGCGGTCATAGACCGCCGCTACAGGACTCTTCTTTTTTTCGATGAGCCGCACGTTGCCGATCACCATCTCCTTATCCACTGCTTTACACATGTCGTAGATCGTAAGCAGTGCGACAGCGACGCCAGTCAGCGCTTCCATTTCCACACCAGTTTGCGCAATAGTGCGCGCGGTGCAGCTGACTTCAGCGCCGTCGCCGGACAAGTCGATGTCGATCTTCATCTCGCTAAGCGGAATGGTGTGACAAAGCGGAATCAGGTGCGCGGTTCGTTTTGCGGCTTGGATGCCGGCGATCCGCGCCGTCGCGATGACGTCGCCTTTGGCGATTCCGTTCTTCCGCACCAGGGCGACCGTTTCTTTCGCCAGCGCGATGCGTCCCGTCGCGACCGCGGTGCGCGCGCTCAACGGCTTGGCGGAAACGTCCACCATCTGGGCGCGACCGTCGGCCGCGATGTGGGTGAGACGTTTCACCCGCCGATCGCCACCATCATTCGGCCGGGTTGATAGCTTGTCCGAAAATCGTGCTGTTCCGGTTTCCGTTCGACGACGTCGAGGAAGAAGCGGGTCAATTCTTCATCGGTCGCGCCGGCGCGCATGACTTTCATGATGTCGAACTCCAGATAACTGCCGAGGCAGGGCCGCAGTTTTCCGTCACAGGTCAGGCGAAGTTTGTTGCAGCTCTCGCAGAAATGCAGGTTCGTCATCGCGCCGATAAATCCGAGGCGCTGCTCGCGCCCGGCGACTTTGTAGTAGCTCGACGGCCCATTGGTTCGGAACCCGGGGTCCGGAATAAGCGGACCAAAATGGCCTTCGAGCTGTCGGCGTGCTTCAGCGACCGGCAAAAAATTGCTCTCATCGAGAACGTCGCTGTGGCTGACGGGCATCAGTTCGATGAAGCGGAGGAGCAGATTGCGTTCGGCAGCGAATTCCGCGAGCGGGATCAACTGGTCCCCGTTGCGGCCCCGCATCAGGACACAATTGAGTTTGATGAGCGGAAATTTCGCGGCGATGGCAGCGTCGATTCCATCGAGGACCTGGGGGAGAAAATCGCGGCCGGTGGTGGCCGCATAATCTTCACGATCCAGCGTATCGAGCGAGATATTGACCGAATTTACGCCCGCCGTGCGCAACGCTTGAGCCATTGGCAGAGCCGGAGAAATTTCCCGCGCCAGCAGCGTCCCGTTCGTCGAAATCCCGATGTCGTTGATGCCGGGGATCGCGGGCAATTGCTGCACGAACCCGAGTACATCGCGACGCGTCAGCGGTTCGCCACCGGTGATCCGCAACTTCGATACGCCGAGCCCGGCGGCGATCCGGATCAGGCGCAGCGTTTCCTCGTAGCTGAGAACGTCTTCGCGGGCGAGCCACTCCTGCAACTCGTGCGGCATGCAATAGGTGCAGCGTTCGTTGCACCGGTCCGTGATCGACACGCGCAGATACGAAATGCGATGGCCATACCGATCTTCCATGAGTGCGCAACGTTACGAGCGCGGCTGCGTTGAATCAAGATGCACCGATTGACTCAGCGACGGAGCGCCGTATGATTTTAAACATGAAGCGTCAAATTTATCTGAGGGCGCTGACCCTGGCTCTTTCCGCCAGCGCGCTCATCCTGTCGGGCTGTTCCACCACCGAAACGCGCATCTCCGATCACCCGGAGATTTTCCAAACGCTGTCGCCGCGCGACCAGGAGCTGGTCAAGGCGGGCAAGATCCGTGAAGGCATGTCGCAAAACGCGGTCTGGGTCGCCTGGGGCGCACCGGACCAAAAGGCTACGGGCGTTGCGCGGGGAAACCCTGTCGAGACCTGGATCTATAACGAATACACGTATGCGAATGCGCCCTATCCTTATCCGTACGGGCCGTTCGGTTATGGTGGCTATTTCGGCAGCGGGAGAATTGCCTTCCATCGTCATGGTCCGCACCGGTTCGCGATCATCGGCGATCCGTTCTACGATCCGTTCTACTATTCCTACATTCCGCCGCGGGTCGCCTATCCATCGAAAACGGTGACGTTCCAAAACGGCCGCGTCGTTTCGATCCAGGTGATGACGCCGCCGCGCTACTAGGCGCGCCTCCGCGGTCGCGCTTGTTGTTCCGGCGCGGAAACGCCATCTTGGCGCGATGGCTTATGGCTCATTCCGGCAATTCGTCGAGGCGCTCGATCAGGCGGGCGAACTGACGCGGATCACCGTTCCGGTCGACACAGAACTGATCATTAGCGAATGGGCGAACCGTGAGATGAAATCGCCGGATGGCGGGAAGGCATTGCTCTTCGAGAAGCCGATCGTCGATGGCAAGCCGTCGCGGTTTCCCGTGGCGATCAACACGATGGGATCGCGGCGGCGGATGGCGATGGCGTTGAAGGTCGGCAGTGTGGAGGATCTCGCGCAGGAAATTCAGCTCATCCTCAAGGCGAAACCGCCGACCGATCTGCGCGAAGGATGGAGCCTCCTCAAACAAGGACTGAATTTGCTTCATGCCCGGCCGAAGCATGCGAAGGAGGGCGCGTGCCAGGAAGTGGTGCACTTGCTGGGAGAACGTCCAACGCCCAACGTCCAACGTCCAATGTCCAACTCAGAGGGCCTGACGCTGGCGGACCTGCCCATCCTGAAGTGCTGGCCGAAGGATGGTGGGCGATTCGTAACGTTGCCCAATGTGCATACGCGCGATCCGGAAACGGGGGCGCGCAACGTCGGGATGTATCGCATGCAGGTTTACGACGACGCGACGACGGGCATGCATTGGCAGGTCCACAAGGTCGGGGCGCGGCACGGGAAGCGTTATTACGAACGCGGCGAGCGGATGCCGGTGGCGGTCTGTCTCGGCGGCGACCCGGCTTACACGTTCGCGGCTACGGCGCCGTTGCCGGATGGACTCGATGAAATTCTTTTCGCGGGCTTCATTCGCAAAAAATCGGTCGAACTGGTGCCGTGCAAGACGATCGATCTCGAAGTGCCGGGCGACGTCGATTTCGTGCTCGAAGGATATGTGCAGCCCGGTGAGACGCGGGCGGAAGGACCCTTCGGCGATCACACCGGCTTCTACACGGCGCTCGAGGATTACCCGGTATTTCACCTGACCGCGATCACCCACCGGCGCGACGCGATTTACCCGACCACCATCGTCGGCATTCCGCCGATGGAAGATTTCTACATGGGCGACGCCTCGGTCCGGATTTTTCTGCCGGTGTTCAAAATGAATTTTCCGGAGCTGGTGGATATGACGCTGCCGCCGGAGGGCGTGTTTCACAATCTTGTCTTCGTCAGCATCCGGAAACAGTATCCGTATCAGGCCTTCAAGATCATGCATGGCCTGTGGGGAATGGGGCAAATGATGTTCAGCAAATACATCGTGGTCGTGGATGAAGACTGCGACGTGCACAACACGAGCGAGGTGCTGTTTCGTCTCTGCGCCAATACCGACCCGGAACGCGACAGCACCATCATCCGCAACCCGAGCGATTCGCTCGATCACGCGCCGAGCGCACAAAACATCGGGTCGCACATGGGGTTCGACGCGACGCGGAAATTACCCGGAGAAAATTACCACCGCTCCTGGCCGGAGCTGTTGAAGATGACGGACGAAGCCCAAGCGATCGTCGATGCGTTGCGCGCGAAAAAGTAAGACGGGCTACGGCTTCCGAAAATAACCGCCGCCGACTGCGTCTTCGACGAGGCCGCCGTGCGGGACGTGCCGCAGATTGTAAATCTGGTGCGGCGGATAGGGGCTCACGTAGAAGCCGGGCCGCTCGGTGGGCTGAGCGTAAGGAAAACCGCCACGAGGACGCGGCCCATACCGCACCGCGTCCGCTTCGTCGATCGACGCGCCAATGAGGGCGCCGGTGTTGGCGCCGATCAACGCGCCTACTGCGGCCCCGCGGGCGTCGCCCGTCGTCGCCGCGCCCAGAACCGCGCCGGTGACGGCACCCCATCCAGCGCCCTGGCCGGTAGCGGTGTCACACGAGCTGAAAGCAAACGCGACAAACAGCGCGATGGAAATGATGAGCAGGAAATGTTTCTTCATGATGTCGATTTGAAAGTGAGTGAGACGAGTTCTGACGGAGGCTCAGCGTTTCGCATTCAAGCAAAGTCGCAAAAGTTGGCCCGCGACCCGGCCACTTTTTTCGATCTTGCTGAGCTTGTATTCCTTCTCGAAGACGCGGAATCGGTCCGCTTTCATCCGCCGGAGCAAGGCGTGGTAAACGGAGGCCATGATTTCCGCGGCGACCATCGACCGCCGATCTTCTCGAGGCAGGAGTGCCGCCGCGCGGGCAAAAAAATCCTCGGCGCGTAAAGTTTCGAATTCCATCAGCTGAACGAACGCGTCGTTATGAGTCCGCGCGCGGAGATCCGCCTCGGAATAACCGAACCGAGCGAGATCTTCCTGCGGCAGGTAGATTCGTCCGTTGCCCAGATCTTTGCCGACGTCGCGGATAATGTTCGTGACCTGCAACGCCAACCCCAGTTGGATCGCATAATCGCGGCAGGCAGCATCGCGGTACCCAAAAATCTCGATGCTCACGAGCCCGACGGCGCTCGCGACTCGATAACAGTAGAGCCGCAGCGCTTCGAACGTCTCATAGCGGACATTCCCCAAATCCATTTCCACGCCGTCGATGATTTCGTCGAGCATCGGAGGCGTGATCGCATACTTCGCATAGAGTCCGCGCACATCACCGGCCAAGTCCGGTTCATCCGGCGCACTTTCGCGAATCCATTTCCGCCATGCACTTAAGGCGCCCGCCTTTTCTTCGGACGAGGTTTCCGCGTCGTCGGCAATATCGTCGATGACGCGGCAAAAGGCGTAGAAGATCGTGATGTCGTTGCGGCGTTCGCGCCCGAGCGCCACGAATGCGAGCGCCAGGTTCGACTTGCTGTCGCGCGTGATCTTGGCTGCGTTCACAACTCGGCGCCTAATATTGAATTTCGGCCTGGATCCATTTTTCCTGGTTCGCTCGCCGCGTTTCGCACTGGCGGAAAAGACAGACCCACGACGCCAGAAGCCAGCCGGTGATTAACCCGCGCAGGCAAACAAAAATGATTTTCCATGCGATCACGCCCACCGGCCGATCCGCTACGGCGCCCAGCACGATGGCGTCGCTGGTAATGAGGAAAAAATAATGCAGCGCTGCAATGAGAAGAAACCAACCGAACCGGAACAGGTTCGTGCGAATGAATTCCTTATGGGCCTGGAGCGCGGCGCGCAACGTCTCGTTATGCAGCACCAGCGACACCTGGACGGAACCGAAAATGATAATGAACGCGCTCATGACGAAGCGGGCGTAATCGAAAACGTTGGGCGCCTCCCCGAAGAACCCGGCGAGCAATGGCGCGCGGATAATTAGCGTGCTCACGATGGCAACGACGCCCGCCCATTCCAGAACGTAGCTGAACCGCCGCATCGCGAAGCGAAACAGTTGGTCCTCGCCGAAGCTCAGGCCTTTGATCCAGGCGAGACAAACCGCAATCAGATAGACCTGAATGTAAACGCCGAAGAAGTATTCGAAGATTTCCGCGGTCGGCATCACGATGGCAGACCGCTTTAACCACGAAGCGGCGCCGGGGCCGGACATCCAGGCGCCGAGCTTCCAAAAAATGATCGGCTTACACAGCGTGGCCAACGCGCTGATGATCACCACGAGATAAATCAGGTAGCCCCAGGCGCCGTAGCGCTTTGCCAGGGCGCGCATCAACGCGCCATGCAAGCCACGCCAGTTTATCAGCAACAACACCGCGGCCACCACCGAGAGCGGGTAAGTCGTTGTCGCGTTGTCGAAGATTCCCGCGACGCCTTCGAGCATGCGCAACGGAACGGCACTCCAGATATCGAAAAAGCTCGGCCATTCCCAACTGCCCGGCGCCGTGATCTGGTTGAGATCGAATTCGACCGGCCCGCGCAGCGAGGCGGCGGTGGCGAAATCGAAAACTGAATACGCGAACCCGAGGAGGACGAAGGTCAGCCAGATGCGCTTGAAGCGCAGGATGCAGCGCAAGCCGTCGCGCAACGCCAGCCGGATCGGGTTAAAAAAAAGAACGACGAGATAGCCGGCGCAAAGTCCGAGCAGCGGATAGATGCGCGGAATGCTCGAAAGCATCGGCGTCGCCTAACGAATCAATCCCCAGTGCCAGGTGAACGGCCAGTAAACGAAAAGGCCGCGCCCGACCAGGTTCGGCTCCGGGACCGGGCCCCAGTAGCGGCTGTCGAAGCTGTTGTAGCTGTTGTCGCCCATCGCGAAGTAACTGTGGGGCGGCACCGTGAAAGGCTTTGCCGGATCGTTCAGGTAAGCGTGCCCCGGGGCATAGCCGCGATACGGTGGCTTCGCCGCCATCACCCGCGCGAAGCCGAAACCCTCCGCGACCTTCCCGTTCGCATAGAGGAGCGGTGAATCGATCCGCAGAGCATCGCCCGGCACGCCGGCCAGGCGTTTGATGTAAAAAGAGTGTTCGCCCGTCTCGGGATCGGCCGGGATCGCCGCGATGTCGTCGGTGCGGAAGACAAAGACATCGCCGCGGTGCGGACTGACGAAATTGTAAGTGAACTTATCCACGAAAACCTGGTCGCCGGTATCGACGCCGCCTCGCGCAATCACGTCTCCTTTATTGTAGCGTCCGCCGGGAAGCACTTTAAAATCCTGGCGCAACGTGTCGGGCGACGCGTAAACGAAATTGAAGCGTTGGTTCTTGCAGATGATGTCCGAGAAAGCAAAGAACGGGAGGTGGACACTCAAACTCCCGAATGTAAAACCGAGCTTCCTCGGGACGATCTGTTCCACCACGTCGTCCTCGGCGGACACCACGTTGATATAATTGCGTCCAAGGACAAAGAACTCCGCGACCTGCCGCAGAATGTTGGGCTTGGAGCCATCCGCGGGATAGCTCTTCCAGTACCAGCCTTCCGCGCGCTTCTCGTAGCCCGGTTTCTGGTCCACCGGGATCTCGTCCTCCCGCGCCACGAACGCCCGGTGCCCGATAATGCCGTTTAGCGTCGGCTGCATCGAGCCGGTCGGGATCTTGAACGGCTGGAGAAAATAGGAACGGACGCCGATCGCCACGACGACGGCGACGAGAATCACTTCGATGTTCTCCCGCCAGACCGCATCCTTCGGGGCCGGGAGATATTTCGTGTAGAGATCGTGGAGCCGGTCTGATTCCTCTTTCGCCTTCGGTTCGTCCCGGTCCTTCAAACTCTGGCGCAGCGCCTCGATTTGTCGTTTGAAGTCCCCGATCGCTGTCTCGGTCCAAAGGTCCCGGCGATAACGGACCAGCTTCTCTGCATGCCGGATCAGAATCTGGCCGTGTTTAACGTATTTCTTCGTGAACATGAAATTGGTGACTAACGAGCTATTGCGCGCGCAAGACCTGGATGAAGGCTTCCTGGGGGATGTTGATCTTGCCGATGCTTTTCATGCGCTTCTTGCCTTCTTTTTGTTTCTCGAGGAGTTTGCGTTTCCGGGTGATATCGCCGCCGTAGCATTTCGCGGTTACGTTTTTTCGCAACGCCGAAACGCTCTCCCGCGCGATTATCTTTCCGCCGATCGCGG
>JBEEHI010000146.1:0-11741 GCA_041167305.1 Verrucomicrobiota bacterium | reverse complement strand
AGGGGACGATTGCCATCGAGGTCTTGGAAGAGGTCCCGGATCTCGATTTTCTTGTTTGCCCCGTGGGTGGTGGTGGCGTGCTTTGCGGCGTCGCGGTCGCGGCGAAAACGTTGCGGCCCGAAATCACGATGATTGCCGCGGAGCCGGCCGGGGCCGATGACGCGGCCCAATCGTTCCGGCAACACCATCTCGTTTATCAGGAGCAGAAAAACACGATCGCTGACGGACTGCGGACGAACCTTGGCGCTCCAAATTTCGAACTAATCCAGCGCTATGTCGACGACATCGTCACCGTGAGCGATGACGCGATCGTCGCCGCGATGCGCGGGATTTGGGAGACCATGAAAATCGTGGTCGAGCCGTCGGGCGCTGTGCCGTATGCGGCGGTCCTGGAAGGGCGCGTCGATCTTCGTGGGAGACGCATCGGCATCATTCTCACCGGCGGCAACGTCGATCTCGACGCGCTGCCCTGGATGGCGAAATAAAGATTCTGTTCGCTTTCCGCGCCCCGCTTCTCCTACCCTGACCTTTCCTAAAAAAGGAAACTACAAATGCTAAGATCGATTGTCGGAGTCGTTGTCGGTTACCTGGTCATGTTCTTCGTGGCGTTTTGCGCTTATACCGCGGCCTACTTCGGGCTCGGCGCGGAACGGGCCTTCGAGCCGGGCACTTACGCCCTCTCGGGCATTTGGATCGGGCTGGTGATCGCAATCACATTGATCGCCGGCCTTGTCGGCGGGCTGACCTGCGCTGCCATCAGTAAGAGCCGCACCACCGGTCTGGTCTTGGCCGTGATCGTGTTTGTTCTCAGCTTCGTCTTCGAGCTTCCCAACCTTATGAAGGACCACACCCCGGTGGCGCGAGCCGGCGACGTTTCGAACATGGAGGCCATGGGGAAGGCGCAACCGCCGGCCTGGCTCTGCCTTTTCAATCCCTTCCTGGGCGGTGCCGCTGTTCTCATGGGCACGCGGATGAAGAAGAGCCCGACGGTCTAACCCCGCGCAGGTTTAATCGAAGGAGAAGCGCAATATGTTTAAATCGATTGTGGCCGTCATCGTCAGTTACGTCGCCATGTTCGTTATTTTCATGGCGATCTTCGTTTGTCTCTACTTCGCCCTTGGGGTCGAGCGCGTGTTTCAACCCGACAGTTACGAAGTTTCGATGCTGTGGATAATCATCACCCTGGTTGTTGCGTTTCTCGTCACCATGTTTGCCGGCTATCTTTGCGCGGCGATCAGCAAGAGCTGGCGCACCTGTCAGGTTTTCGCGCTCATCGTTTTCCTCCTTGCCCTGTGGCAGTGTTTTTCCGCGGTCCGGCGCGATTCTGAGGGACCGAACGTTCGTGGCGGCGAAGTGACTTACCTCGAAGCGATTGGTCACGCCGTTACGCCGATGTGGCTGCACTTCGTCAATCCCGTCATCAACGGCCTCGGTATCCTGATCGGCGCGCGGATGAAACGGCGTGGCAGCGCCTAGTTCGCCGCGGGCGAATCAAAGGACTCCGCGCGGACGCACGATTGATTTTTCTCCATGAAAATCCTCGTCGTCGAAGATGACCCGCGCATTTCTGATGTGCTGGAATATGCGCTGAAAGCGGAGGGCTACGACGTGCAGACGGCGCAACGCGGACGCGAAGCGGCCGAGATCGCGCGGAATTCTTCTCTCGGTGTGATTGTGCTTGATGTCGGCCTGCCTGATATCGATGGCTTCGAAGTCTGTCGGAGCGTCCGCACGTTTTCCGACGTGCCGATCATTTTTTTAACGTCGCGCAGTGACGAGATCGACCGAGTGGTTGGCCTCGAGATTGGTGGCGATGATTACGTCGTGAAGCCATTTAGCCCGCGCGAATTGCTGGCGCGGATCAAGGCGATCAGGCGGCGAAACGATCGGCCGGTGGAGAAGCAGCCAGTTAGCGAATTGCGCTACGGACCTATGACCATCGACTCGGAACGATTCCGCATCCAATGCCAGGGCCGCGAAATTGTGCTGACCGCGCAGGAGTTTAAACTGCTCGAACTCCTTGTCAGGAATCCCGGCCGTGTTTTTACGAGGGCGCAAGTGCTGAACCGCGCCTGGGGCGACGGCGGGCTGGTGACGGATCGGACAATCGACGTGCACGTGAAAAGCCTGCGAAAGAAATTCGGCAAGTTCGAGTTCATCGAAACCGTGCGCGGCATTGGCTATCGGGTGCGGGAGCTGTAATGCGAATGCGTCTCCCCGGTTTGCACAGCATCCATTGGAAGGTGTTTGTCTTTCACCTGGCGGTTTTGATCCTGCCGCTTGGTTACATTTCGTGGAAAGTCCGGACGAGCATCGAGACCAGCTACCTGCACTCGACCGAGGAAGGGATGATCGATACGGCAGCGGTGGTGAGTGAGTTTTATGCGCGGCTTTACGGGCAATTCGGAGCGGACTCGGAGAAGGTGGCCGGCGAGCTTTCTCGGGTTTACTCGAACCTGAACGAGACCTACGAAATCAAGGCGCGCCTGTTTGGGTTCACCAAGGCGGAGGTGGATACGCGGCTGCTCGTTTACGATCCCGCCGGCCGCGTCATCTTCGATACGAGAGGCACGGCGACGAACCAGGATTTCTCGAAGTGGACCGATGTGCGGCACGCCCTCAAGGGTGAATACGGGTCGCGCTGGGAACTCGATAAGGCGCATCAGCGGGTAAACATCTACAGCACGCTGCCGGTATTCGTGGATGGCAAGATTGTCGGCGCGGTCAGTGTGTCGAAGTCGACCAATCGCATTCGCAATTTCATTTCGCGCTCGCTGGAGAACCTGCTCCTGCCGGGACTGATCGCCTTGCTTCTGGCTACGGCCATGGCCTACATGCTCTCGGCCTACATCACGCGCATCATCTGGGCGCTGGCGTCACAGGCTGAGCGGATCGCGGCGGGTGAGAGCAACGTGCGCCTGGAGACATGGACGCGTAGCGAACTAGGAACGCTGGCGCGCGCCGTGGGCCGGATGCGGGAGAAGCTGGAGGGAAAAGCTTACGTCGAAGAAATGGCGACCAACCTCTCGCACGAGTTGAAAACGCCACTGGCTGCGATTCGCGGTTCTGCGGAATTGCTGGAGGGTCCCGCGAGTGACGATCCAGTCGCTCGCGCAAGGTTTCTCACGAACATCCAAAGCGAAGTGGCGCGGCTCGATCGGCTCGTCAGCGAAGTATTGAAGCTCTCGCGGATCGAAGCGCAGCCGGCGGTGGGCGAAGCGACCGCGATCGATGCCGCGGTCGTCGCCCGCGAATTGGCCGAGGCCTATCGCACCAGGGCTGCGGATACCGACATCGTGTTTAGTTCGGAAATTGCCAGCGAACCGCTGCCGATCCGAATCGCCGAGCTGCATTTCAAACAGCTTCTCTCGAACCTGCTGGATAATGCGCTTCAATTCACCGCAGCCGGACGGGCCGTGCGTCTTGGTGTGAATCGTCGGGATGGCGCGATCGAAATCGACGTGAGCGATGAAGGGGCGGGGATCGAGCCGGAGCTGTTAGCGAAGGTGTTCGACCGGTTCTTTACCACGAAGAACCCGCGCACCAGCAACCGCGGGACTGGGCTCGGCCTCGCGATCGCGAAATCGATCGCGACGGCCAACGGCGGCACGATCTCGGTGCGAAGTGAGCTCGGACGAGGCAGCAGCTTCATCGTCGTTTTTCCTGCGGCCTAACGAATTGTCTTGGAGGGACGGTCGCCGGCCGTCCCTGGAAATACAGAGGACGGACGGCGCCCATCCCTCCAGGGTTTTTCGAAACTTCATCGAAGTTTCACGCGCTCTTCATCAAGGCTTAACAATGAGCCGCGATAAGAGGGCATGGTTAAATATATTTTTGCCCAGGTCGCCGCGGTCGCTCTGACGTCCGCTGCGTTCGCAGCCGAGCCCCCGGTGGCCCCGGATTTAAGCGAAGCGCGGGTGACGTTGCCCTACGACGAGTTGAAGTCGCTCTGGCAGGCGGCGCAACGAGAGACTCCGGAAAAACGGAAGCCGCCGGTGGAAGCGACCCTCCTGGCTGCGCGCTATCAACTCGTCCTGAAAGGCGACCAGGCAACCGGGGTCGTCGAGTTCGAAACGCAAAGCTTCACGGATGAATGGACCATTATTCCGCTGCTCGGCGCGCAAACCCAGATCGATGAAATCGAGCCGGCCGATGTGCAACTCATCGCGCGTGAAGGCCGGTTCACGCTGGTCACCAATCGGATCGGCAAACAGAAAATCCGAATCAAGTTCGCCGTGAAGCTTACGAGCGCGACGGACGGCGCGCATTTTCGCCTCGCGATTTCTCCCGCGGCGATCAACACGCTTTCCGTCGCCGGCATTCCGGAGAAGCAAACGCTTCGGATCGCGGACGCGACGCAGCTCTCGGCGGAAAAAGATCGCGCCAGTTACCGCTGGCGGGCGCAGGAAGAACTCGCGTTCGACGTGATTCCGGAAAAGGCGGTCGTGCCTCCAACTCCGAGCCGATGGAAAATCGAAGCGCAGGCGCTGGTCCAGTTCGGCGACGGCAAGCTTAACTACCTCACGCGCCTCGCGGCAAACACCGAGCACGGCTCGGGTTTGACGATGGAGTTGGAGTTTCCCGCCGGCGCCGACGTCACGAAAATTTCCGGGCCTGATCTTGCCGACTGGCTGGCGACCACTACCGACAACCAAACCCGGCGCGTCCATTTGCACTGGCAGACGCGCGACGTTCTGCGGCGCGAGGTAGAGATCCAATACAATTTCGCGCAACCACTGACCGGCGGCGAGTGGAACCTCAAGGCGCCGCACCTGGTCGACGGCGAAAATAATCCGCCGCTGTATGTGGTTTTGTCGCCGCAGGGACTCGACCTGACCGCCGCCGCGCAGTCCGCTGTGCCGCGGCAATTGCCCGCCTGGCTCTTGGAGAAAGCGAACGGAAAAAATTACCAGGTCTTTCTCGGCGACACCCCAGTGACGGCGAAATGGTTGCCGCTCGTGGAAACGGCCCAGGCTGTTGTTGAAACCGTCACAGCGAAAACGCGCATCGTTTCCGACGGCGCGCTCTTGACCGAGATCGATTACACGGTGCGGCACGAACGCGCTCTTCGCTGGAGTATCACTCTACCGGAAGATTGCGAGCTGCTGGCGGCGAGCATCGAAGGCCTGCCGGTGAAGCCGATCGATCGTGGCGAGCACGTGATCGAATTTTCGCTTCCGAGCGGAAAAACAGTGACCGCGATCGCGTTGTCTTACACGGCGAAGAAGCCCGCCTTCAAACCGATCTCGGGCCAGATCGCCGTCGAGCTTCCGCAAACCGATCTGCTCGTCCACTGGATCGATTGGGAGCTGCGCATCCCGGTCGCGTACGAAATCGCGGCCTTTGAAGGCAACGTCGAGTCCGTGCCTTGCGACAAGACCGACGGCGGCTCGCGCGTCGTGCCGTTGCACAAGGAGCTGTGCAAGAACGAACGGCCGCGAGCCGAATTTTTCTACCAGAAACCGCAACCTAACAAGTGATCAACATGAGACTGACCCATATCGAAAAACGGCTGGAGCGCCTGCTCGCCCGGCCTGCCAAACGAACCCGCCCGTTACCGCGAAGGAAACTGAAGCGCAGCAAGAGAAAGGCTATCCGATCATGAGCATCCCAAGACTTTTCGCCATTGGCGGGATCATTGTCTGCACCGCCGTCGGCTGGTTTATCCTCGGGTCGAGCGTGCTCGTTCGCTCCGGTGTTTCTCTGGATCGATGCGCACCGAGTGTAACGGGCGGCTGGGGACCGGTCATGACGCAGCCGCATCCCGTCATGTATTACAACTCGCCCGGCAGCGCGAACGGCCGGCACCTGATCCAGCCTGCGCAAAGCGATGTCACCGTCGCCTTGCGTTACGAGCCGAAGAAAAAAGGATTACTCTGGTATCGAACGTATCTCGTGGATTTTCACGGCGACTACAGCCTGCAGAATCCGACGCAGATTACCCAGACGATCTATGTCCGTTTCGAATTTCCCGCGGCCGACGCGAGCTACAGCGATTTCTCGTTCCTCATCGACGGCGTTCCGGCCACCGGGAACAACAAGACCGCTGAGGGAATCACGGAAGCGGTCACGCTTCAGCCGGGGCAAAGCGCCAAGTTCACTGTGGCTTACCGATCACGCGGCACCGAGCGATGGGGCTATTCCTTCGGCGATACAACGCGGATCCGGAATTTCCGCCTCGCCATGGCGACCGATTTCTCCGAGTTCGATTTCCCGGCCGGCACCGGCTCGCCGACCGAACGGGCGCGGAATGGGAACGGTTGGAATTTCGTCTGGTCGTATCCCGACGTGATCAATGCGCAGGCGATCGCGATGGGCATGCCTTCCGTGGCAAACCCGGGCCCGGTCGCGTCGCGAATGTCGTTCTTTGCGCCGGTCTCGTTGCTCTTCTTCTTCGCGGTTCTTGTGCTGATGGGAATGGTCTGGCGCATCAGTCTGCATCCGATGAATTACTTCTTTATGGCGGCCGGCTGTTTCGCGTTCCAACTTCTCTTCGCCTATCTCGTCGATCTCATTCCGCTGTCGCTTGCGTTCGCTATCTCCGCGGCGGTATCGCTGGCGTTGGTCTCGGGTTATCTCTTTGCCGCGGTCGGGCGGCGTTTCGCGCAACTGGCTGTCGTCGCGCAATTCGCCTACATGGTTTTGTTCAGTTACAGCTTCTTCTTCGAAGGGCTGACGGGGCTGACGATCACCATCGGCGCGGTCGTGACCCTGGCGTTGCTGATGGCGGCCACGGCCAAAGTGAATTGGGCGGACAAGTTCGCCTCGAAGACCGTGCTGCGTGGCGTTCCGCCGCCAGTCCCGGGAACGTAAATCGTCGCGGCTACATTGTTCCAGGTTGCAAAGAAATGGCCACCGTGATGATCTCGTTCCTGTGTGAGGGCCCCCCAGTCCATGAAATCGTCCGGTGCCCATGAGGATGGAAAGCTCGGGCACGTTGATGAATATCTTGCCGTCGGACAGGAGGGCGGTGCGTCGGACGTTCATCTCGGCGTCAACGCGCCGCCACTCTGGCGCCTGCACGGAATTCTCCGGCCGATCTGGCCCGGCGCCGCGAAGCTGACGAGCGACGAAACCGCCGCCCTGGCCGAAGGCTTCCTGACCGGCGCGCAAAAAATCCAACTCAACGAACGGGGGGACACGGACTTCGCCTACGCCAACGCGTTCGGCCGCTTCCGAGCCAGTGTCGTGCGGCAGCGACTCGGGATCGACGTCGTGTTTCGCATCATCAACACAAGGGTGCGGACGATGGACGAACTGGGCTTGCCCGAGAGCCTCAAGTTGCTGACCCGTTATCAGAACGGGTTGATTCTCGTGACCGGTTCTGTCGGCAGCGGCAAATCGACGACGCTGGCCGCGCTGGTCGAGCAGGTAAACATCGAGCGGCGCGAGCACATCATCACGCTCGAGGACCCGATCGAATACATTTTCGAACCGAAACGCTGCCACATCACCCAACGCGAAGTGCATACGCACACCCGCTCGTTCGGCGCGGCCTTGCGCGGCGCGCTCCGTGAAGATCCCGACGTCATCATGGTAGGTGAACTGCGCGACCTCGAAACGATCTCACTCGCGATTACCGCGGCGGAAACGGGGCACCTGGTCCTCGGGACGCTTCACACCAGCAACGCCTCGCGCACCCTGGATCGCGTGCTCGACGTATTTCCGGTCGATCAACAGGAACAAATCCGGGTCATGGTGAGCGAATCGCTTCGCGGAATTATCAGCCAGCAACTCGTGCCCCGCGCCGATGGCAAGGGCCGCGTCCTGGCGCTGGAAATTCTGACCAATACGCCGGCCGTCGCAAACGTGATTCGCGAGGCGAAAACTTTCATGTTGCCCGGCATTATCCAGACCGGAAAGAGGCAAGGAATGCAGGCGATGGACGATGCGTTGGCGACATTGGCCGAGAGAGGTTTGATCACTCGCGATGAAGCGGACGCGCGCCTAAAAGGATGAAGGCGGAAGGATGAAAGAAGAACCTTCAGCGCGCGCTTCCTCTCTTTTTCCGCCTTCATCCTTCCGTCTTCCGCCTTTCTAACCATGGCCTCCATCGACCATCTCCTCTCCGTCATCGTCGCCCAAGACGGTTCCGACCTTCACATCGGCGAAGGGCAGCCGCCGAAGATGCGGCGGCACGGGGATGTGAAAGCAATTCGCAACGAACCGGTGACGCGCGAAGAGGCCGCGGGAATGTTGAGCGAGATTTGCGGGACGCAAAGTTGGGCGCTCTTCGAAGAGCGCGGTGATCTCGATTTCGCCTACGAGATGGATGAGCGCTCGCGTTTTCGCTGCAACTTTTTCAAACAGGCCAACGGTTACGGCGCCGTTTTTCGGCTGATCCCGACGAAGATCGCGACTCTAGACCAATTGGGAATTCCCGCGGTAGTGAAACGCTTCGGGCACCTGCGCGGCGGACTTGTCCTGGTGACGGGACCGACCGGGTCGGGGAAATCGACGACGCTTGCCGCGTTGATCGATTACATAAACGAGAATTTTTCCCGACACATCGTCACGATCGAGGAGCCGATCGAGTTCGTGCACAACAACAAACGCAGCATCATCACGCAGCGCGAAGTGCCGGTGGATTGCGTTTCGTTTCCAGACGGATTGAAGGCGGCGTTACGCGAGGATGCCGACATCGTGCTCGTGGGCGAAATGCGCGATCTCGAGACAATCTCCCTCGCACTCACGGCCGCCGAGACCGGACTCCTGGTTTTCGGAACGTTGCACACGAACAATGCGCGCAAGACGATCGATCGCATGGTGGACGTGTTCCCCGCGAACAAACAGGCGCAGGCCCGGACGATGTTGGCGAACTCGCTCCGCGGCGTGCTCGCGCAGTTGCTCCTGAAAAAAGCGGACGGTTCCGGCCGGCTGGCCGTGAACGAAATCCTCATCGCCAGTCCGGCGGTCTCGGCCATCATTCGCGAAGGCGCGACCCAGAAGCTTCAAGACGTGATCGTCGCCGGCAGAGGGCAGGGAATGCAATTCATGGACGACGCGATCCAAGTGCTCCTCGATGCCGGCGCCGTCTCCCCGCATGAAGCATTCATGAAGGCGATCGACAAAAATCGGTTCAAACAATTCCTGCCGCCGGACGAAGCCGCGCTCGGCAATTCCGCCGGCGCCGCCCCGGACGACGCGAAGCGCGCGCCGGGCGACTTTGTGAAACCGCGGGAGCGCCGCCGCGGCGGAACATAGTTTCCAGCCTATGTTCCCAGAAACACTGAAGGCAGGCTTGCGCCTGCCTTCGTGAATTTCGCGAAATTGAGTCTCGTCGCGGCTAGTTATACGGAGACCAAAAGGTGGCATCCGTGACATCGGAGAGAGCGTCTTTGCTGGTGGTGGGCACCTGCGGGAGCAGGTCCACGGTCTGGGGACCGTAAGTGTTCCCGAGAATGTCCACGCCGGTCGCGTAAAGATTTGTGTCTTTCTTCAGGTAGTTCGTCCAGTCCGGCACGTTCACGAGATCGCCGCTCTTCCTGCTGGTTTCGATCGCGTACTGGTCGACCGCGGAGTCGATCAGGCGGAGATCGTTGATAATGCGGCTGGCTTGGGAGCGTTTGCGGGCCCGAAGAAAACCGGGAACGGCGATCGCGGCCAGGAGAGCGATGATGGCCACGACGATCATGATTTCGACCAGGGTAAAGCCGGTCCGACGCGAGCTGAGATTCATTTTCATTGTTTTGAAAATTTAGCAATCGGTATGCCAATGTATCGGCGGGCGATAGGATAATTCCCTACGAACAAATTTTGTTTTTTCGGCTATACAGGAAAATCACAGTCCGGTAATTGTAATCCACGTGACACCCCAATTGCAGTCCGATGATTACCATGCGCTCGCTTCTTTCCGTTACGCGCTGCGCAAGTTTCTTAGCTTCAGCAAGCGCGCTCTCGCGGCGGAGGCGGACCTGACGCCCGATCAATACGAAGCGCTCCTGGCATTGAAAGCGTTCTCTGGCGACCGGGGCCTCACGATCAGCGACTTGAGCGAGCGGCTCCAGGTCAAACATCACACCGCGGTTGGATTGGTGGACAAACTGGAAGAGCTTAGCTTCGTTCGCCGGGAGCAGGGAGTCACGGATCGGCGCCAAGTTTTCCTCCGGCTCACTGCTGCGGGATCACGCGTGCTGGCGAAAGTGGCGGTGCTGCACCGGCGCGAAATGCGGATCCGCAGCCCGGAGATGATCGAGGCATTGCTGCGCCTTCGGAAGTGACAGCTCTCGTGCTCCCTGCGCGCGGTGTTGTCCTAATTTGAAGGCGGGCGATTTTGATTCTGGTCCTTCTTGCCAAGCTTAATGAAGAACCTCACCCAAGAAACAATCGCCCACACCATCAGAACAGCACCGGAAACCAGTCCAGCCCAGACTATCAGGGATTCCATATTTGACGACAGTTCCATGCCCAGCGACTGCAACGCCATCATCGAGCAGAGGCCAAATTAGGACACTACCCCTGAGCGCGGCCTCATTGACAGAAAAAATCGTGGGTGATACCGTCGCCGCAATTTACGCAAAAGGTGCAGACGCTCCTCAATAGTCAGGTGCTGGTCCTCAACCGCCTATGGCAGGCGGTCAATATCTGCTCGGCCCGCCGCGCCTTTACCCTGCTTTACCAGGGTCATGCCCAGGTCGTTTCCTCCGATCCCGGCGATAATTTCCTGACTCACGACTTCGATAGCTGGCGCGACTTCTCTGCCACGGCGCCGGAACACGAAATGGTGACCACCATCTCGTGGAAGATCCGGGTGCCGCGCGTCATCGTCCTGCTGCTCTTCGATCGGTTGCCGAAAAAGGAAGTGAAGTTTACCCGGCACAATGTGTTCGAGCGGGACAAGAACACCTGCCAATACTGCGGCGGCGTTTTTGAGCGGCCGGATTTGAACCTCGACCACGTCCTGCCGCGCGACCGCGGCGGGCTGACGACGTGGGAGAACGTGGTTTGCTCGTGCATCCCCTGCAATACGCGAAAGGGAAACCGCCTCCCGCATGAAGCCCACATGACGCTCGTCCGCCGACCGAAGCGGCCCAAATGGCGTCCGTTCGTGCACGTGACTTTCAGCTCACAGCATCACGAAAGCTGGCGACACTTCGTCGATCTCGCCTATTGGAACGTCGAGCTGAGCGATTAGCGTTTTGCTGTAGTCACGGGGCTCTGTCGCCGTGTTCGCCGTTACGCCCCAACAGAGCGGGGCGACTACAGCCCTGAATGACCAGAAGACAAGGCGACGGCCTTGCTCGGCGGTCGCAATGAGTTCACAACGGGCTGGGGATAAATCCCGAGAACGATGATGCCGGCCATCATGGCGAGCATTGCGAGGCGCGATGTGCCACTCACCGGCACCGCGACGTCGGCGGCCGGCGGTTCCCAGTACATGGCGCGGACGACCTTGAAATAGTAATAGAAACCGCAGGCGACGGTGATCACGCCGGCGACGATCAGCGTGGTCTGTTGATGGGCGATCGCGGCGTTGAAGATGTAAAATTTGCCGAGGAACCCGGCGGTGAATGGCACGCCGGCGAGCGAAGCCATTGCGATCAGCATGGCGAACGCGAGGAACGGGGACCGCTTCGCCAGGCCGTTGAAGTCCTCGATGTTGTCCCCGGTTTTTTGCGAAACCACGACGAGAACGGCGAAGCTGAGCAACGTCATCAGCAGGTACGCGACGAGATAAAAGACGACCGCTTCACCGGCCAGGCAGACGACACCGATCAGGAGATACCCGGCGTGAGCGATAC
>JBEEHI010000145.1:0-12608 GCA_041167305.1 Verrucomicrobiota bacterium | reverse complement strand
GCCGAGTTGCGACAGGGCGACAGCGACAATGCATTCCACTCTCTCATTGAGTCTGATCCTGCGATTGTGCCGCTCCTCATCGCCGAGTTCGCTCGCGAGCCAGACGCCACGTTCCGCGACGAGCTGCTCCGAGTCATCGCCGAGTTTCGTTCGGCGGATACGATTCCATTCTTTGCCGAGCGGCTGTTCGACGCGCATTGGAAAGCAGCGTTGGATTTCTTCGTCGCGCAGGCATCACCACAGGCGGTCGCCGCTTTAGAGCGTGCTCGCACCCGTCAATTCGACAGCCCTCGGGAGACGGACGAGTTTCGTGCATGGCTAGAGGAAGCCATCACACAAGCACGGGAAGCGCAACGCGCGTGAGCAAGCGACCGCTACATCTAACCATGCGATGGAGCGAACGTCGGACCGCTGCTCGCTTCACATTTGAGATGACTTCCGGATTTCCACTCCGACCGACGCGCGGTGTCGTCCGCCGTCGCTCATCTTGTTATCGTTAGACCCATCGCGTTCATGAGATTCTATTTCGCCCTTTGTGTTCTTCTTCTAGGTGCGGTCGACGCTCTGGCGCAATACAAGCCCGCAAATGGGTTCGTCCCGGACGAAGCAACCGCCATCAAGATTGCCGTGGCGATCTGGACGCCTATCTTTGGCAAAGCGAAGATAGCGAAGCAATCCTCGTCGGAGGCGCTGCGCTCTGGTCGACGCTGACCGCCTACTTTTCGCCTCATTGTGTCCCGCTCGACAGACTTGCGGCGATTCGAGCCGGCATGAGCAAGCAGGAAGTTGTCACATTGCTGGGCCCGCCACAGTCCGACAAGAAGACCGCCTCGAACCATCGTGAGCTTTGGTATTGGCGGCCTTGGCGGTATTGTAGTGTGTGTGTCCATTTTGACGGCGACGATCGCGTCCAAACTTGGTCTCCGAACAACGAACCCTCGATTTTTCATGATCATTAAGTCTCTCCCGCTGTTGGAGCCCCAAGGGTCTAACCATGCGATGGAGCGAACGGCTGGCAGCTTTGGTCCCTACTCCAGATGAAATTCCACCCTCAACCCGCCGCGACGCGCTCTCCCGCCAGCCGTCGCTCATCGTGTTCTCGTTAGGTCTTATGCGGCGCGCGGTGTTCTTCGCTACGTTTGGCTTCGCACTAACAGTGTGTGCGTCACCATGGCTGGAGATTCAGAGCGAGCAGGCTGCTCGCGCGGGCATCGACTATCGGCACGCCTACGAACGCGCGTACGCCGGAGGCGAAGATGGATTGGCTGCGATGTTTCGGGCTACGCCGGCTCTCGATGGCGGCGGCGCTGAGGGCCATTCGCACGACCTTCAGAAACTGCTCACTGTGTATGGGGACGCTCGGTTCGCTGCCCTTCTGCGGCGTCAGAGTGCTGCGGTTCGCCAGAGCGTCATCGACTCACTGGATTTTGCTTTTGAGCTGTACGTCCGTCGGCCGGATTGGTCTTCGGCTTTCCCCGTGACTTACCGTATCGCTCCACATCGATTTGCACACGTTCCCAAAAAGACCTAACCATGCGATGGAGCGGCACTTATATACTTGACGCATCAAGTGTCGAACACCATAATACGGGGACAGGGCGGCAAGGGGGTGCCTCGTGAGAGTGCATCTCCGGCTCCCGCACAAGTTCCATCGAGGCGACGAACTGCCTGCGGATTTGCACGGTGCGACCATTGCAAAGATCGGAACCACGGATAGCGACCGCGAGAGCGGCGAGTTCGTCTTAGAGTACGTCCCCGCAGGGGCCAAGCGTTCTCGCACACTAGTGCTCTTGTTTAATGAGCGCGGGATGTGGATTGATGAACTTACGGACGAATCTGCCATTCTGGGTGGGCTTTCAAGATTCTTGCACGGACGCCAAAGATGAGGCCACCAAGACCCCAAGCAGAGTCTACTGGGAGCGCCTCATATGCGTATCGAAACTCAGTAAAGGCGTTCTTTCCTTGTTCCAGCAACGAGTCTAAATCGACTTTCATCCCGGCCCGTTTCGCGACTTCAAAACCCTCCGCGTCTTTGATGTATTCATTATGGAACTTCCGCAAAGAGTCTTTTGTCCGGCGACTTAAATTCCGAAACAATTCTTCGGCGTCGTGTCCTTCTAGGTACATCCCTTGTTCGATCGCTAAGAGACACTTTAGATACGTTTCGAGAGCGAAGGCCGCGATAGTTACCAAGGATAACGGCAAGATATGTAGATTGCCCTTTCTATTCGCTTCGTCCAATACCCGCGTGCATTCCTCAAATGCCTCAGCAGAACGAAACGCGAGGTGGGGGTCAAATGGTGCTGCCTTTTTCGGTTTAGACGGAGGGCAGAGTTTCCGACAAAGAAACTTTCGAAACCGGCTTATCGGATTACGCACCGTGTTTCTTGGCGCTTTTCAGTTTTCGGGCAGCTTGGTATTTAGCCTCACGCTCTTCCAATTCCTTTTTAGGAACGGAAAGAATCTGTCGCACAGCTTTGCGGAAGGTATCGGAGGGCTTGTCTGATATGATCTGGCTTGGACTGGCTTTGTTACTCATGGTGATTGCTCCGGTGTGGGAGTGGCGACGACGGAAAATGGCGCTTGAGAAGGAAGTGGCGATGCTACGCTGGACTGTAATGGTGCTAGGGTTGGCGAGTTTGTTATTTGCTGCACAGGCGCAGATTCGCTTGGACCGGCTTTCCACATCCAATCGTGAATTACCGGCCAAGCCGCTATTCCAGCAAAGATCATGGTGACGCAGGCTATCATAAATCCAGGCGAGAGTGACCAATGGTGTTTGGGCATCGCACCTCGCATCTGTAATTCTTTGTCGAGCAATACCCCAATAAGTCCCTTCCCGCTCAATCTTGAAAACTCCCGGCGTAATTCGTCGTCGCTTAGACCCTTTATCCGTTCTGCTTCGCTCTCTAGGTTATCAGCAACGCTCATCGTCTTTGCTTACGCCGTTTGCCACGTCCCTGTCGTCGTCGGTGGAAGCGGAAGAGAATCACTCCCATCAAGATCAATGAGTTTCGCATACGTTAACCGCTTGCCTGCGAACTTCGCGACCGTCGCGAGGAACCGCATCTTATCGGTCAGCTTGCGCGCGTTGAACCGAAACGCTTGCTCATCCAGATACCGGAACAGATGAAAAGGCTCGACGTTAACGTAAGTGCCCTTGAGTCCGCGCTTGAGAAGCGACCAAAAGTTTTCCAACCCGTTCGTATGCACGTTGCCGCGCACGTAGCTAACCATGTGGTCAATCACTTGCCGGTCGTAGTCGGTCGCGAGGTTGTCGTAGGACATGAGGGCATCCGTGCAGACCGTGGAACCGGGCACTACGTATTCGCGGACGTTGCCGCACAGTTCGGGACGGCGAGTGTTAGGAACAACTTTAAGAACCACGCGGGACGCCTTGCCGTCCTTAGTTCGCTCAAGGATGCCTTGCACGGCGGTTTTCTTAACCCCGGCATCGCCAACGCCAGTCCTGCGATGCTTGTGCATGTAGCGGGCCTTTGCGCCGATGTAGGTTTCGTCTGCTTCGCAAGTCCCATTCATCTTCTCAATCGAACCGCTTTGCATCGCCAAGCGGATACGGTGAAGCATGAACCAAGCGGTTTTCTGAGTAACGCCAAGCGAGCGGTGAAGCTCACACGAGCTAATCCCGTTCTTTGCGTTCACGATCAACCAAGTAGCAGGCAACCACTTCTCCAAACCCAAAGGAGAATCTTCGAAGATCGTTCCCACCTTGACGCTGAATTGCTTTTTGCATCCACGGCAATTCCAGATTCGACGGGGAAGCATGAGCGCGCTGATTTCCTGCGACCCGCAACGAGGGCAAGAAACGCCTTCGGGCCAACGCATCTCAGTAAGAAATTCGTGGCAAGTTTCGGCATCCGAGAAGTGGCGAATTGCGCCGGTCAACGTCTCGGGGATTTGGTCAGATTTCGCTCGCATGCCGACAATCTGGACTCCCTCTCATAATGTGTCAAGTATATAATTACCGATGGAGCGAACGGCTGGGAGCTTTGGTTCCTCACCGACCATGAAATTCCACCCTCAACCCGCAGCCACGCGCTTTCCCGCCAGCCGTCGCTCATCTTGTTCTCGTTAGGCCATGAAGCCGCGGACCGAATTTTCATTCCAACGATTTGTGGAGCTACTTCGGCGGACGCTTGAGATTAGCATCATCATCGCCGCTATTATTAGGACAGCTTTGATGGTCGAGTGGTTCGTCGCGGGTGGTCGCATTAGCAGGCGCTCACTCATTGAGAGCGTCGACACTTTTCTCATCATCTGCGTTTTGTTGTTCCTGCTGGTCGCCATCTATCGCCTATGCCTGGATGGCCGGCGAGCTGCCGTTCTAGGTTTGCGCGCTCTTGCGTATATCGTTTTTGTCATCGTTAGCCCTGCGCCTCTCGGATTGCAGAGTCTTAGTGCGGTCGAACTGCCTAGGCTCAACTTTGTAGCGCAACATTTGCTAGGTCTGAAGGATGAATTATGAAGGATGAAATGAAAGCGACGCGCGTTGATTCGCATTGCCCAATGCTCACCCTGCCGGCTAGGGTCCATGTCGCGCCGCTTCCCGCGAGCTCCATTCTCGTCCGCCGTTGCTGATCTTGTTGATGAACTCGCGCGACTCGTTCAACCTGCGGTCGTGAGTCTATATCACGGCTTGATTCGCTTTCTTCCCAGAATGCTCACCCTCCCCGGGTCTTCCCATCCATGTCGCTCGCTTCCCAGCGGCTCCATTGCCAGTCCGTTCCATTGTAGCCCTCTGCCCCACTACCCGAAAGTCCGGTCTCGTTAGGCGATCAGACCTCCATTTCCCAAATTTAACCTCGTGAAAATCTCGCGTTCCACGGTTGCGAGCCTGCTAGGCGCCGTTGTTGTTTTCGCGGGCCCCGCCTCTCTTCAGGCCAAGCGAGCGGCACCGCCATCTGTTGCAGCAGTGGACAACGGATCGGTCCGGTATTCGGCACCTGCCCAGCCGGAGGAAATGGGTTTTGTCATCGCCACCGATGTGTCCACCTGGAAGGAACTGTGGCGGCAACGCATCTACCACGTGCATATGAAGCCGCTCCTCGAGAAGGACGTTCAGTGGGTATTCATCACTTCCCTGACTTTGCGGGATGGGAAACTCCTCATCACAAACGAGCGCGACGAACATTTCACACTCGATCTGACCACCCGAAAGGTTACAAAGGGCGAGTGAGCAGTCGCCTAACCAGAGGATGCAGGGAACTCCGCCCCACTGTTCGCTCCACATCGTTAGGTGGTGACATCACTGCGAAAGCGCCAGAACATCGGCAAGCCGTCTAACCGGGAGCCATAACCAACAGCTCTCATTCGCCATGCCAGGAGTCCTGCGGCAGTCGCTCGTGTTTTTCGTGCTCACTTACGCGCTCACGTGGACAATGTGGTTTGGGTGGGCGCAGCTGACGGGCGCAGGTCGTTGGTTCCTGTTTTACGTGGGAGTGTTTGCGCCCGCCTTAGTCGCGCTTGGTTTGACTTGGAGAGAGAAGGGCGAGCCCGGAGTCCGGGCTTTGCTGGCGCGGATCTTCCGATGGCAGGTCAACCCGCGCTGGTATCTGTTCGCGATCGGTTACCTCGCGACGATCAAGTTGCTGGCGGCCGTGGCGCATCGTGCGATCACCGGGGAGTGGCCGCGTTTTGGTCCGGAACCGTTGTTCCTCATGGTCGCGGCCATCATGATTTCGACCTGGGTGCAGGCCGGCGAAGAACTCGGCTGGCGCGGATACGCCCTGCCGCGCTTGTCGGCCCGCTTCGGCCCTGGCGCCGCGAGCGTGATCATCGGAATACTTTGGGCCAGCTGGCATTTGCCATTCTTCTTCATCCCCGCGGGCGACATCTATGGACAATCGTTCCCGCTCTACCTGGCGCAGGTCACCGCGGTCGCCGTCGCCATGACGTGGCTCTATTGGCGCACGGGCGGAAGCCTGTTGCTCGTCATGCTTTTTCACGCTGCCATCAACAACACCAAGGACATCGTGCCCTCCGCCGTTCCCGGCGCACGGAATTCCCTTTCTTTCGACGCGTCTCTGGTCGGCTGGTTGACGGTCGCGCTGTTGTGGATCTGTGCCGCCTGCTTTCTCGTTCGAATGCGCCACGCGACGCTGGAACCCATTACCGAGAGGAGCAAGGCGTAAGGAGGAGCAGGACCGGGGTCTGGGTAAGTCTGTGAATCGCGGCGGTATCTCGTTGCCCCGCGTAGTTTCAACCTAATCGAATTGACCGTTCGGAGGGCGATCCTAGGATCACTCCGAATCCGATGAGTCATCTTCTGCGCATTTCTCTCGCCGCGTTTTTGCTGGCCGGGGCCGGAGCAATCCTGGCGCCGCGACGAATTTTGCGCGAGGCGTGGCGAAGAATCACCGCGCTCGGCCAATGGCTCGGCGACGAGACGCCGCGCCGTCGCCGGACGGTCCTCATCCTGATCTGGATCGTCGCGCTGATCCCGATGGTGCACCTGACTTACCTGGTGCGGCATTACGCGGTCGAGGTGCCGACGCTCGATGACTGGGAAATGGCGCCGCTGATCGTCGATGCGCACACCGGCCATTTGAAATGGGCGGATATTTTCGCGCAGCAACAGGAGGGCCGTACGATTCTTCCGAAACTGATTTTCATTCTCTCGGCGGCGGGCGGTCACTGGGACGTGCGCGACCAGATGTTGCTTTCTGTGGTTTGCTGCTGGCTCACGGCCGCCGGCATTTTCATCTTGCTGCGGCGCGCCGGTCTCGGTCTGGGCGCCTTTGGTCTTTGCTTCGCGCTCGCCGCGCTGACGATTTTTTCTCCGGCGCAGTTCGAGCTTTGGATATTCGCCTCGGGATTTCCTTCCTTTCTGCCGGCGCTCTTTGTGGTGGCGGGGCTGGTGGTTATCGGGACGAATTTTTCCACTGCCTGGAAATTTATTTGGTGTGGGCTGTTCGCGATTGCGAGCAGTTTCAGTTTGCCGCACGGCTTGCTGGCGTGGGTCCTCATGTTCCCGGTGCTGTTGCTGATTCGGCAGGTTCCGCGCTGGCGATCATGGCTCATCGCCTGGATCGTTCTCTGCGCGGCTAGCGCGGCCATTTACTTTTGGGGTTACCACAAGCCGCCTGACCTGCCGGGGTTCGCGCCGTCCACGCCGCTTAGGGAATACGTTCTTTTCGTTCTGGAATTTCTCGGCGGCGGTCTCGCCTACGCGGGGAAGGATCGCCCCGATTTGGTGGCCGCGATTTTCGGGGCGGTGCAATGCGCGCTTTTTTTCGCGGCCTTGGTGTACTGCGCGCGCCGGATCCGCGACCGGATGTTCCTGGCGAAGTGCGCGCCGTGGTTCGCGCTCGCGTCGTATTCCTTCGGGAGCGCGGGGCTGGCTGCGCTCGGGCGCGTCGGCTACGGCGCTCGCTACGCACTCGCCTCACGCTATGTGGCCTTCTCGCTTTATCTGACGATTGCGGTCCTCGTGCTGGGGGTGATTATCGTCCGCGAGATTGTTACCGGCCAGGCGTCGGCTCGTACCCGTGCGTGGCTCTACGCGGTCTCTGCCGTGCTCGTGATCGGGTACCTGGTTCCCTACAAAGTAGGCGCGTTCAACACCACGTTTTTTCTGCGCGCTCTCTCAGCCAAAGACCGGCTCGCGCGCGCCGCGGTCCTGCTTAGCCCTGTGATCGATACCACGGAAATCATCAAGCGGACCGCCTACCCCAATGATGCCCGGCCCGTCACCAACGGCGCTGAAGCGCTCGACCGCCTGAAGCTGTTGCGGCCGCCTCTCGTCCGGACGAATCGAGTCGATGGCCTCCCGCATGAAAGGGCTGATGGCCGGCGCGCCTCCGGTTCCTGCGAATCGCTCACGCCACTCGAGGGCAAGCTAATTCGCGCCGGTGGCTGGGCTGTGCTCGACGCGAAAGGCCGGCCGGCGGATTGCGTAGCGGTCGCCTACCGAGCCGCACCGGACCAGCCATGGATTCTTTGCGCGATCTCCGATTCTTTTGCCATGCGCCCCGAGATCGTGAAACGTCTTCGCACCATGGAGCAACTTTGGACTGGCTGGAGCGCGACGCTGCCGAGAAGCGCATTTCCGCCGGGCGCGCAACTTTCTTTCTGGGCCGTGGACGCGGACGAGCCGCGTCTGTATCAGCTCAAGGATGAAAGCGGTGGGAGCACTCGTTAGGCAAAGACCAGGATGAGACCGCAGGAACACGACATCATGCGCTCGGTCGAGGATCACTATTGGTGGTACCGGGCCCTCCGCCAGCACGTCGCCGCTTCCATCAAACCGGCGAGCCCGAATTTTTCCCTGCTCGATGCCGGCTGCGGCACGGGAGGAATGCTGGCCGCTTTACGCGATAAATTTCCCGATGCGGAGCTGACCGGGATCGACGCGAGCGACCAGGGAGTGGATCTGACCGCGGGCCGGCAATTGGGCGCGCGGCTGGCGGCCGCGAGCGTGAACGACCTTCCTTTTCCGGCGGACTCGTTCGATTTCGTGGTGTCGCTCGACGTCTGGAGCCACGTCAGCGTAGACGACGCCCTGGCCGCGCACGAAACGCAACGCGTACTTCGCCCCGGCGGCCGGATGATCCTGAACCTGGCGGCTTTCGAGTTTCTGAAAGGCGCGCACGATAAAGCGGTCGACGCGGTCCGTCGTTACAACCGGCTTCAGGTGCGAACGCTCCTGGAAGGCGCCGGCTTCGAGATCGAGCGCCTGACCTATTGGAACGCCACCTTGCTGCCGCCCATCGCGCTCGTCCGCTGGCTGAGCCGGATGCGCCTGGACCGCGCCCCGGCCGAGGCGCGCTCCGATTTCCGCCCGCTCCCCGCTTCGGTAAATACCATGCTCCGGGGCGTCGCGGCGCTTGAACTCAGCGCCAGCCGTCACCTATCGTTGCCCTTTGGCACTTCCGTCTTTGCCATCGCCCGAAAAAAACATGGCTGATTCCACGCCGCATCTCAGCATCGTCGTCCCGCTCTATAACGCGGCCGCGACGCTGCCCGCGCTTTACCAGGAGATTTCCGCGCTCCAGGTCCAAGGCGGCCACGAATTGATCATCGTGAACGACGGCAGCCGCGATGAGACGGAAGCGGTCGCGCTGAAACTCGTTCGGGAAAGCCAGATGCCGATGACGTTCCTGAGCCTGTCCCGCAACTTCGGCGAACACAACGCGGTCCTGGCGGGATTGCGCGCGGTCTCGGGACGATACGCCGTCACCCTCGATGACGATCTCCAGAACCCGCCCTCGGAAGCGCTCAAGCTCCTCGCCGTTGCCGAAGCGGAAAATCGCGACGTCGTCTTCGGAATTTACGACCGGAAAGAACACGCCTGGTGGCGGAATGCCGGCAGCCAGCTTACCAACCTCATCGCGGACTTCGTGGTAGAGAAGCCGAAAAAACTTTACCTGTGCAGTTTCCGCTGCCTAAGCCGTTTCGTGATCGACGAGATCATCAAATCGCGCACGCCGTATCCGTACATCGACGGCCTCATTTTCCAGGTCACCCAGAATGTCGGCACCGCACGGGTGCGTCATGCCGAGCGCACCCAGGGAAACAGCGGCTACAATTTTCGCAAGCTCATGCGGCTTTGGATCAGCATGCTGGTCAACGTCTCGATTCTCCCGCTGCGCCTGATGACGCTGGCGGGAATGATCACCAGCGCGCTCGGCTTTCTCGCCGTCATCGAAGTCGTAGTCGAACACATGCTCCAAAGGACGCCCACCGGCTGGAGCTCGCTCATGGCGGCGATGCTGTTGCTTTCCGGCACCCAGCTTTTGCTGCTCGGCATCCTGGGCGAATATGTCGGGCGAATTTATCTTGGGATCAGTGAGAAACCGCAGAGCGTGGTCCGCAAACAAGTCCGCTCCACTTCCATCGAATCGTGATCTCGCTCGTCATTCCCACTCTCAACGAGGTCGAGAACATTTCGCCGCTCCTGGCGCGCATCGCGCAGTGCTCGCCCGCGCCCGACCAGATTATTTTCGTCGACGACGGCTCGACGGATGGCACCCGCGAACGCATCCGTTCCCTCGCCGGTGCGATGCCGGTGGAGTTGATCGAGCGCGATGCTCCCTCGCTCGGTCTGGCCGGCGCGGTCATCACGGGCGCGCGCGCCGCCGCGGGCGAATGGCTCGTCGTCATGGATGCGGACCTAAGCCACCCGCCCGAAAAGATCGGGGAGTTGCTGCAGCCGTTGCTTGAAGGACGGGCCGACATGGTGATCGGCAGCCGTTACGTGAAGGACGGGTCCACGCCGGGATGGCCGGTCTGGCGAAAAATTCTGTCGCGCGCCGCCGCCGCTTTCGCTTATCCGCTCACTGGGGTGCACGATTCGATGTGCGGATTTTTCGCGATGCCGAGAAAACTCCTCCTCGAATTAACTCCAGCGGCCACCGGTTTTAAAATTGCCTTCGAAGTTCTCGTCCAAGGCGGCAGAAATCTGCGGGTCGTCGAGATTCCCATCGTCTTTCGCGATCGCTCCCTCGGCGTCTCCAAAATGAGTTTCGGTGTCGCGTCCGTCTTCGCGGTCCGCTGGCTGGCGGCGATGGCGACGAAGATTTTTCGCGATCAGGAAACGGCGCCGCGTTTCAGCCGCCAGAGTTCAATCGCCAGTCCAGCAAAAAGTACCAAGGTCGCGAACAGCGCGTTCCCGTAGGTCGGCGCCATCACCCGGAAGGGGATCGAGAGCGCAAGCAGCGCGACGGCGCATGCTGAACATGCCATCAACGGTGCGCTCTTCGTGGCCACGGTCACGGCGCGTTGTACGACAACCGTCAACGGATAGAGCAGCCACGCGAACAGGTAGCCGAACGAGAGGGGCGTGAAGACCAGCATGAGCAGAAGCAGAAGCGCGAACTCGATTGCGTCGGTTTCCGGGGTGCGCCGCCTGACGCGCGGCAACACACCGATGAATACGAGACCGAGGCCAAGCGCGCAGGCGAGAATGATCCGGTTGACCGTGTCGAAGTCGAGATCGGCGACGTTCGCGTAAACCGGCTCGTGTGGCTCGTACTTGTGGTCATACTCGACGTGGCGTAACAGCCGGTTCGCCACGCCCCAGATCGATTGGTTCTTCCAGGAGTTGCTTCTTCCAAGTCGCTGCCCGACGCCGGTCTCGTCGTATTTAAAAAGCATCCCGCTCGACCAGCGTTCCAAGTCCTGTTTTGCCTGCGCGTATCCGCGAAACGGAATGGGCAGCACGATCAGCAAAAACGCCAGCGTCACCACCAGCGACGCGACCGCGATCCAATAGCGGCGATAAACCAGATAGACGATCGCGATGACAGGGAAGGCTTTGATCGCTGCCGCCACCGCGATCAACCCGCCGGCGAGCGACTGAAATTTCCGCTGCAGCAAAATGAACGCGCCCAGCATGAGCGCCAGCAGGACCAGGCTTGGTTGTCCGAGAAGAAAATTTCCCCAAATGTGCGCGCCCATGATGAGGCTCGGGATCAGGTAAACAAGAGGATGCGCGCGGCGCCACTCGCCCGTGGTTAGGCGGACAGAAAAAATGATGCAGCAAATCCAGGCCACGGCATTGGACAGCGCGAGCACGACCACCAGGCCGGTCTGCCCGAGCGCGCTGACGGGCGCGAGAAAGAGCGCGCACGACGGCGGATACATGAACGGAAACTTGTGCCAGCGGTTCGGATAGATTTCGCCACCCTGCAAAACCGTTTGCCCCGTCTGGAACCAGACCCAGTAATCTTTCGTGCTATGGCCGCGCACCGAATGCCAGATCGGGACCACGACCAGCACCAGCAGCACGAAGCCAAAAACCCAGAACAGAATTCGCCAGGTTCGCTCCGAACTCGCTTTCGATTCTGGGTTCAATGTTTAACGCGCGCCGCCAACGGCGGCCTTCACGCGCTTCCCGCTATGACGCCGCCCTACAAATGCAGATGGCTGACCAGCCAGATGACCAGCAGCCCGAGCGCGATCACCAGCACGAGAAAAATGATTCGGCCTTCGCGCCGCTCTTTCCGCAACGATTTCCGCCGGCCGCCGGTGCGGCCTTCGTTCCCCCAGCGGGTGTCTTGGAGCGCGACCGAAACATCGAGTCGGCTCCGTCCTTCGCTCGCTCGCTCCAGGAGTTCTTCGCGCTGCCGCCGCGTCGTTTCCTCCGCCACCCGCGGCGCTTCCGCGATCATGCGCTCCAGCTTTTCCATCTCGCCGCGCAACAGCGACACGCGCAGCGCGAATCCCAGTTGCGCGGTGAGATGGAAAAACTCGAGCGCATGATCGCGGAAGCGCCGCGGGTGGCGGAGGAAACGACGCGGCGGCAGCGCGAGGAGTTGCTGGACCGGGCGAGCGAAGGGCGCAGCCGGCTCGATGTTTCGGTCGCGCTGCAGGATACCCGCTGGGGGAACGATGGCCGCACCGGCGGACGCCGCAAATCTCTGCGCAAGGAACGGCGCGAAGGCCGAATCATCTTTCTTGTCCTGGTGATCGTGCTCGGGCTGGCCGTCATCTGGCTGGTGAGCCATTTCCGTCTCTAGGAGTCAGATCATGCCGGAACCGGGTGAGATCGACGTGGCCCACGTCGCCAGGCTGGCGCGGCTCAATCTAACGGCGGAGGAGACCGAGTTGTTCCAGAAACAGCTCGGGCGTGTTCTCGAGTATGCCGA
>JBEEHI010000144.1:0-3163 GCA_041167305.1 Verrucomicrobiota bacterium | reverse complement strand
AAGTGCGCCCGGCGCGGCTCGAACGCGCAACCTACAGCTTCGGAGGCTGTCACTCTATCCAGTTGAGCTACGGGCGCAGTGTTGCCGATTATAGTTGGCGGGCGCGAAATCACAACCCGGCCGGCTGCGACCTCTTGCTCATGATCCTGATCGTGCTCATGATCCTTCCGGCTTAGGGAAAGATCAGGAGTAGGATCATGATCGGGAGCAGGAATGAATAGCTATTTGCATTTCGCCCTTACCCGCCTGAAAATGTCCGCCCCCGCCAGCGCCCCCCGGGAGGATCATTATGAACAGGATTATTGACGCTATCGAAAAGGAACAGTTCAAGGCCGACGTGACCAAATTCAAAATTGGTGACGGCATTCGCGTCCACACACGCGTGGTGGAGGGCGACAAAGAGCGGATCCAGATTTTCGCCGGCATCGTGATTGGCCGCAAAGGTCGCGGACTAAACGAAACGTTCACGGTTCGCCGCATCTCCTACGGCGAAGGCGTCGAGCGCGTATTCCCGCTCCATTCTCCCCGCATCGCGAAAGTAGAAGTGGAAAAGGAAGGCCGCGCCCGCCGCGCGAAGTTGAACTACCTCCGCACCCGCAAGGGCAAGGAAGCGACCGCGGTGCGCGAGTAGGTTGTAGCCTGTCTCTCTCTGCCGGGATCACCGATCCCGGCTACAACACTTTCAATTTCCAGTCGGCGCGGCATTAGCTACGGTGTGTTTCAATGTACCGTCGCTGTGGCTTCCGGCATGAACGCAAACTCCGGGCCCTCGGTATCTCGACAATTGCCGGCATCGACGAGGCAGGCCGGGGCGCGCTCGCGGGGCCGGTTGTAGCCGCCGCGGTTATTCTCCCGGAGAAATTCCGGCACCGGAAGCTGAACGATTCGAAACAGCTGCTGCCGGAGAAACGCGAAGAGATTTATGGCGATCTCATCGCGAACAGCGGCATCGCGTGGGCGGTGGGCATCGTCGATTCGGTCGAGATCGACACGATCAACATCCTGCGCGCGACCCATAAGGCGATGCGCGCGGCCATTGCCGCCCTCGCCCTTCAGCCGCAGCACGTTCTCATCGACGGCCTCCCGGTCTTTCCCTTTCCGCTGCCGCAAACCGCCATCATCGATGGCGATTGCTACAGCCTCAGCATCGCGGCCGCGTCCGTGATCGCGAAAGTGACGCGCGATGCGATTATGCGCGACTTCTGCGCGCGTTTTCCGGAGTATTGTTTCAGCCAGCACAAAGGCTACGGCACGGAATTGCACCTGATTAAACTGCATGAGCACGGGCCTTGTCCGATTCATCGCCGCTCTTTCGAACCGGTGGCGCAGCCGCTCTTCGAGTTCGCCGCCCCCGCATCTGCGGCTTGGGAAGCGCGGGGAGAACCTGGCCTGCCAGTTCCTGCGGAAGAACGGCTACAAAATCCTGTATCGTAATTTCCGTGGGCGCACCGGCGGCGAGATCGATGTCGTCTGCCGCGATCGCGACACGCTCGTATTCGTCGAAGTGAAAACGCGGTCCGGAGAAGACTTCGGCCGGCCGTTCGAGGCGATCAATCGCGACCAGCGGAAACGCATTTCCCGGGGCGGCCTGGCCTGGCTGCGCTTGCTGGACGATCCCGATATCCTGTTCCGCTTCGATGTGGTCGAAGTGATTATCGCGGAAGGAGCGGAGCCGCGTCTCGAGTTGATCCAGAACGCCTTTTCGCTCCCCGAGCCATATATTTATTGAGCGTGAATGTCTTCTCTCCGGCACGAGGGCGTGCCGGCTCCAAAGCAGCACGTCAGACTAACAATTCGTAGGAGAGAACGCTGAGACAATAGATAGATGCGGTTTCTACCCGCAGGACGATCGGCCCCAGGGTAATCGGGCGGCAGCCGTGGCTGCGCGCGAGGGAAAGTTCGGCCGGCGTAAAATCGCCTTCGGGGCCGACCAGCATGAGGACGCTCGTCGGACGATCACCGTGCTCGGCGGAATATTCCGCGAGGATTTTCTTCAGATGGACGGCGTCAGACTGGAGGGAACCGATGAGTTGAAGATCGAAACAGAGAGGCTGCTGGAAGAATTGCGCCATGGTTTGCGGCACGTGAACGCGCGGCAGCCAATTCTGTCCACATTGCTTGGCGGCTTCGATGGCCACGGTCTGCCACTTCGCCTGTTTCGCAGCCGCACTTTCTTCATCGAGACGCACCACCGTGCGATCGGAAAGAATCGGTGCGATCTCGGCCGCACCGATCTCGACGGCCTTCTGCACGATGAAATCCATGTTTTTCCCTTTGGGGATCGCCTGCCCCAGTGTGATCTGGCAACGCAACGGCGCTGTCTGCGCTTCATGCAATTTGCGCAGGGAAATTTCCGGCGAGTCGCTCGAAGTGATCTCGGCGGTAAGCTCGCGACCGCGACCATCAAAGAGCACGATCTTATCGCCAGGCGCGAGACGAAGGACGTTGCGGCAGTGGTGGGCTTCGGTGCCGGTTAAGACAAGTGAGTCAGCAGTCCAGTGTTCGGGCGGCAGATAGAAGCGATGCATCGGAAAAGATTAACCGCGGATGGCGCGGATTAAACGGATGAAGAAAATTTTCTTCCTCGCTTTCTTCCCATCCGTGTCATCCGCGTAATCCGCGGTCCAAATCAGCGGAAAAATTCTTTGGCGCGGTCGAAGAAACTTTTGTGGAGCGGCGTATTTTCTTCGCCGCACAGCGCGGCGAACTCTTCCAGCTTCTGGCGTTGCTCGGAGTTTAGACGAGTCGGCACTTCCACCAGCAACCGGGCGAGCAGATCGCCACGATCGCGCGCATTCACATTCACCACGCCTTTGCCGCGGAGTTTGCAGACCTGCCCGCTTTGCGTTCCCGCGGGAACTTTCAGATTCGCTTTCCCTTCCAGCGTCGGCACCGCGATTTCGCCGCCGAGCGACGCGAGGGTAAAAGAGACCGGCACCTCGCAGTAAAGGTTGTCCTCTTCGCGCTGGAAGATCGGATGCTCCTTGATGTGGATTACGACGTAAAGGTCTCCGGCCGCGCCGCCGCGAATCCCGGCCTCGCCGTTGCCGGAGGAACGCAGGCGCGATCCATCCGCGATGCCCGCAGGGATTTTCAATTTGATCCGGCTCGTGTTTTCCGCGCGTCCTTCGCCGGCACACGCGCTGCACGGCTTCTCGATTAT
>JBEEHI010000143.1:0-2603 GCA_041167305.1 Verrucomicrobiota bacterium | reverse complement strand
CACATCGTGGTCGGCAGTGCGGATTATTATTGCAACGTCGATCCGCGGATCAGCCTGGCGAAGTTGAAGAAGGGCACGCGCGTTCTGGTGAACGAAGCTTACGTCGTCGTCGGCGATCTTGGTTTCGAAACGGCGGGGCCGGTGACAAAAATCACGGAGGTGATCGGGGAAGATCGCCTTCGGGTTGGGTCCGAGCACGGGTTGCAATCATTGATTCTGCAGCGCTCGGCCGCGTTGATGAAGGTTTCGCTCAAATCCGGCGACGAAGTCCGGGTCGATCCCAATTACCGCGTGGCTCTCGAGGTCCTCGCCCACCCGCAATCCCGCGAGCACTACCTCGACGACGTTCCCGAGCTGCCCTGGGAAAAAGTCGGCGGACAGGAGCAGGCGTTGCAGGCGATCAAGGACGCTATCGAGTTGCCGCTGATTCACAGCGAGCTGTTCGAAAAATTTCAGCACGCGACGCCGAAAGGCTTTCTGCTTTACGGCCCGCCCGGTTGCGGCAAGACGCTCATCGGCAAAGCGACCGCCTATAACCTGACGAAGAAGCTTCGCGAAAAGTCCGGCGAGGAAATGAAGGAATACTTCATGCACGTCAAAGGGCCGGAGATCCTCAACATGTGGGTCGGGGAATCGGAGCGCATCGTCCGCGAAATCTTCGCGACGGCGCGCGAGAAACGGCGCGAAGGATTCCTGCCGTTTCTTTTCATCGACGAAGCCGAAAGCATTCTCGGAACGCGGCGCGCCTCGCGTTCCTCAAACATTCTCTCGACGCTTGTGCCGATGTTTTGCTCGGAGATGGACGGGATCGATTCGCTCCACGACATCGTCATCATCCTGGCGTCGAACCGCGCGGACCTGATCGATCCCGCGATCCTGCGGCCGGGCCGGATCGACCGGAAAATCAAAGTGAACCGGCCGAACCGCGAAGGCGCGCGCGACATCTACCGGATTTACCTGACCGATGATCTTCCTTACGACGGCGCGCTGGCCAAGGAAGCGGGCAACATTGGCGCTGCCATCGGCAAGTTGATCGAGCGCGTCCTGGAAGTGCAGTTTGCGCGGCGGGAGGAAAACAAGTTCCTCGAGATCACGCTGCGGAGCGGCCGGAAAGAAATCCTCTACCGGAGCGACCTGCTGAGCGGCGCGATCATCGCCTCGATCGTCGAGCGCGCCAAGGCGATGGCGATCAAACGGACGATCACGACGAAGGAAGAACACGGCATCAGCGAGAACGATTTGCAGCAGGCTTTCGTGGCTGAGTTCAACGAGAACGATATTTTCCCGCCGACCGACATCACGGAAGACTGGTTCAAACTGATCGATTTCGATCCGGAGAACGTCGTGAAGCTTTCGCCCGTCCGCCGCGATGGGCAGGTCCGGCCGCCGATTCGCGGCGTGGTGATCTAGGTGCGCAACGCGCTGTAGCGGCGGCGCTCAGTCGCCGCCTCCCCGAACGCGCCGACTGAGCGGCGCGGCTACAGTCCAGAAAACGGCGGTTTGTAAACCGCCGCTCCTTATGTTTAGCATCCACGCCATGAGAACGCTGATCGCTCTAATTGTATTCCTCGCAACGCCGCTATTCGCGCAGCCGACGCCGGAACCGAAATCGGACGTTTCCAACAAGGCGCTGATTACAAAAACAACGCCGGCGGCCACGAAAGGCGGTGGAGATGTCGCCGCGTTACGCAAGCTGGCGGACGAATTCTACGCCTGGCGAAACGAAAACTTCCCCGTCAACAGTAGCGACGCCGGCCTCCACACCTGGGACAATCGCCTCACGGATTATTCGGCGGCAAAGATCGCCGAGCGGAATCAGCATATCCGCAAGGTGCTCGACCAGGTCCGCGCCATGCCCGGCGCGAAATGGCCCAAGGACGATCGCATCGATTGGATGCTGTTTCGCGCGCAACTCGAGAATTTCGATTTCGGCACTCGCGTCCTGCAATCGGAGAAGACCGACCCGCAGCTCTACGTGGGCGAATGCACGACCGGGATTTTCTCGCTCCTGAAAAAGGAATACGACGCGCCCCGGACTCGCGCGCTCGCCGCCACCGAACGCCTGAAGTTAATGCCGGCGATGCTGGCGCAGGGCGAACGTAATTTGCAAAAGCCGGTGAAGCTTTTCGCGCGGCTCGCGATCGATTCGGCGCGCGCGATCGATCCGCTTCTCAAAGACAGCCTCATGACTTTGGCGCGCGACATGCCGCCGAACGAACGCGATGCGCTCGTCAAAGCGCGCGACGAAGCGCTGACGGCGATCCACGGCTTCGCCGACCGGCTCGAGAAGCGCCTGACCTCGATGGTCGATTTCGCGCCGATGGGCGCCGCGAACTACAATTATTACCTCAAGAACGTCCTCCTGCTGCCGCTCAATGACGAGCAGGTGGCGATGCTCGGTCGCGCCGAACTGGCTCGTTATCGCGCGCTCGAATCGCTCCTGCCCGATCCTTCGCTCGCCGACCCGAATCCGGCCCGGAGCAAAAATATTCCGCCGGACCAGGCGTCGTTTCTCGCGGCCTACGAAAGCCGGGAGCAGGAAATGATCGCTTACATGAAGGAGCACAAGCTCGTCACCATTCCGGATTACCTGGGCCGATTCG
>JBEEHI010000142.1:0-2919 GCA_041167305.1 Verrucomicrobiota bacterium | reverse complement strand
TCGCATCGCCTGGAGTTTCGTGACGACGAGACAAACAAAACCTTCGGGGCGCTGCGCAACCGAATGCGGCAGCGTATCATCCCTTACATCGAGAAACAGTTTGGCCGCAAAGTCCGCGCTTCCATCTGGCGGGCCGCCGCCATCGCCTGCGACGAAGCGGACTGGTTGTCGGGATTGCTCGATTCGAAAAAGACGACGGGTCGCGAGCTTGACGTGAAAGAGCTGCGCGAGCAGCCGCGCGCGGTGCAACGGCGCACCATCCATCGCTGGCTGCAATCGCGCGATATCCCCGACCTCAATTTCGAAACGATCGAGCGGGTGCGTGCGCTCCTCGATCCGGATGCGCGGGAAGCGAAAACAAATTTACCGCACGATCGGCACGCCCGGCGGCGCGCCGGGAAAATCTTCATCGAGTAATGCCGCCTGAGGGCCGCGCAAAAGCGTAGTCTTTGCGTGAACACGACTCCTTATTGGTTTAATACTGCGAAGATCAGGGCATTCGCCGCTCTGACCGAAGACATCACCGTCGACGTGCTCGTCGTCGGGGGCGGCATCACCGGCCTAACGACTGCTTATTTGTTGAAGGAAGCCGGCCTGACGGTCGCCGTCGCCGAGCGAGACCAACTGGCGATGGTCGATACCGGCCATACGACGGCGCATCTCACGTATGTCACCGACCTGCGCTTCCACGAGATGGTGAAGAATTTCGGGAAGGACCATGCGCAGGCGGTGTGGGATGCGGGAGCGGCCGCGATCGATCAAATCGAGGAGCTGGTGCGGAAGGAAAGCATCGAATGCGAATTCACCCGGGTTCCCGGTTACCTTCACGCGCCGGTCAGCGGCGGAACGAAAGACGAGCGCGAAAGTTTTCGCGAGGACGCGGCGCTCGCGAATGAGCTGGGCTTCGACGCGGCCTACCTGGACAGCGTTCCGAAAATGCAAAGGCCCGGCGTCCGTTTCGCGAACCAGGCGAAGTTCCATCCGCGAAAATATCTGGCGTCATTGGCGGCGACGATCCCGGGGAAGGGGAGCCATGTTTTTGAAGAAACGGCCGTCGAGAAGTTCGAGGCCGAGAAGCATCGCGCGCGGGCCAACGGCCATTGGATCAATTACAGCCGCGTCGTCCTCGCCACCCACAATCCACTCGTGGGCGAGGCGGGAATGGCGAGCGCCACGCTTTTCCAAACCAAGCTGGCACTCTACACGAGCTACGCGATTGGCGCGAAACTGCCGCGCGGCGGGGTCCCGATCGCATCGTTCTGGGACACGAACGATCCTTACGACTATCTGCGCGTCGATCGGCACGCGGACTTCGATTACGCGATCTTCGGCGGTGACGATCACAAGACCGGACAAGTGGCGGATACCGAGACCTGCTACCGGCGGCTGGAAGATTCACTGAAGGAATTGCTGCCCAACGCGGAGATCGATCATCGCTGGTCCGGGCAGGTGATCGAGACAAACGACGGTCTTCCTTTTATTGGCGAGAACGCCGAAGGCCAGTTTCTCGGCACCGGTTTCTCCGGGAATGGAATGACCTATGGGACCGTGACCGCGATGATGGCGCGCGACTGGGCGACAGGCGCGAAAAATCCGTGGACTGAGCTGTTCGATGTCGATCGCAAAAAAGTCAAAGGCGGCGCCTGGGATTATCTGCGAGAGAATAAGGACTACCCATATTATTTGATTAAGAGTCGGTTTGCCGATCCTGAAGCCGAATCGGTCCGTGGGTTGCAGCCGGGCGAAGGAAGAATCGTGAAGTCGAAGAGCGGGAAGATTGCCGCCTATCGTGATGTCGACGGCACGGTCACGAAGCATTCGGCTGTGTGCACGCATATGGGCTGCATCGTTCGGTGGAACCAGGCGGAAGGAACCTGGGATTGTCCTTGTCACGGATCGCGTTTCGATCCCGCCGGCAAAGTGATCTCGGGCCCGGCTGAAACACCGCTCGCCAGCGTTTAGCTCACCATTCTGTTTCATCCCGGTCGATCTGCGGCTAGAATCCGCCGCCATGTCTTCCGCCGTCCGCGTTCGTTTTGCTCCATCGCCTACCGGTTATCTCCACATCGGTGGGGCACGCACGGCGTTGTTCAACTGGCTCTACGCGAAACACACGGGCGGCACGTTGGTGTTGAGGATCGAGGACACCGATCGCGCCCGGAATACCACGGAAGCAGCGCAGGCGATTTACGACGGACTCCGCTGGCTCGGGTTGGATTGGGATGAGGGCCCGGAAGCGGGCGGAAACTTCGGTCCATATTTCCAGAGCGAGCGCGAGGAGATTTATCGAAGTCACCTCGACCGGCTACGCGCCGCGGATCGCGTTTACGACGATGGAGGTTCGGTGCGGTTCCGGTTCGCCCGCGAAAAAGTCGTCGTGGACGACGTCATCTGCGGCCACATCGAATTCGACCTGACCGACCCGGAAACGAACCCCGACATGACCATCCGCCGGCCGGATGGCTCGTGGATTTTTCATTTCGTGAATGTGGTGGACGACATCGAGATGAAAATTACCGACGTGATCCGCGGCGAGGACCATCTTTCCAACACGCCGAAACATGTGCAGCTCTACCGCGCGCTCGGCGCCACGCCGCCGCGCTTCGCCCACATCCCGCTCATTCTCAACAAGGACGGCTCGAAGATGAGCAAGCGCGACCAAGGCGCGAGCCTCAACACTTATGTAGAGAACGGCTACCTGCCCGAAGCGGTGCGTAATTACCTTTGCCTCCTCGGCTGGTCGCCGAAAGATGATCGCGAAAAGCTCGATCTCGCGGAAGTGGTCTCTCTGTTCGACCTCGCGAAAGTCCATCGCAAGAACGCGGCGTTCGATCTCGACAAATGCACGTGGCTCAACGGCGAATATGTCCGCGAGTTGAGCGACGAGCGGTTCCAGGAAATGGGCCGGCGGGCTCTCGA
>JBEEHI010000141.1:0-3315 GCA_041167305.1 Verrucomicrobiota bacterium | reverse complement strand
CAGTGCCGGGATCATGCAGGCGACATGGCGGCGCCAATAGCCGCGACGGATGAAATACCAGCCCGCCGAAATGAAGAGCGTGCTGATGAGATTCAGCGAGGCGTTGATTGCGGGCAGATCCGAGATTTTCAAGCGGGGCAGAACGTCCAACGTTCAACGTTCAACGTCCAACGTTCAATTCCAGAAGGTGATTGCCGGGTGAAATGACACGCGCCGTTGCAGCGGCTTCTTCGCCTCTCCATTGAAACATTGAAACATTGGACGTTGGACGTTGGACGTTGGACGTTTTCCCGTGCCTTCGCTTCTCGAGCCCACGCCGCCATCGCTCGCGCGCCAATTCTACCGTCGCCGCGCGAAGGTTCATCATTCCCAATCGCGCCGCCTCCTGCGGCTGGCCATTGTCGCGTTCGTCCTGATCTTCGGTTGGACGTGCTGGTATCTGGCGAAGCGCGGGTTCGGCAAGGAATGGCGCGACCGCGTTTCGGAGGAGTTGCACAAGCGCGGAGTCGAAGCGTCGATCCAGCGGCTGACGGTTGATCCGGTCCGCGGACTCATCGCCCAGAACGTCCGGATTTACGATTTCAAGAATCGCGAGAACACGCTCGCCGTCATCAGCGAAGTCGCGCTCGACATCAATTACGCGGCGCTCCTCCATCATCAGCCTTTTCTCAACGCGCTCGATGTGCGCGGCGCCGAACTGACGATCCCCAATCCGGCGGCCGCGCCCGGCGCGCCGAAGACGCAGATCAAAGACCTCCGTGCCCATGTTTATTTTCCGCCGGAACAAATTTACGTCAGCCAGGCGGAAGGATTTTTTTGCGGGCTTCGAATTTCGGCGACCGGCCAGTTAATTAAACGGAGCGATTATATGCCGTCCGAAGAAATCTCGGACGAAGAATGGGGGCAGCGCCTGCTTCTCGTTCATCGCGTAGCCGACGAATTGCGCCGGTTCACTTTCCCGGGCGAAGCGCCCGCGCTCCAGGTGAAGTTCGCCGGCGATCTTTCCCACTTCGAGAGCGTCCACGCGGAAGCGACTTTGACGGCGGACCGGCTCAGGCGCGGCGACTATGAGATGGCGAATCTTTCCCTCGCCGCCGAGTGGGCCAACCAGACGCTCCAGATCAATCAGGGCAGCTGGACCGACAGCGCGGGGAATTTCGCCGGGCGCGCCACCTGGAGCCGCGAAACCGGCGCCGCCGAGTTCCAGGGGCGGAGCACGCTGGACGCGAAACGATTTCTCGATGCCGTGGGTTTCCCGCAGTTGCTCGCGGACGTGGCGCTCACTTCGCCGCCGCTGCTCGAGCTTTCCGGCGCCGCGAATTTTGCCGGGGACAAACTGAAGATCAGCGTGATCGGCCGCCTCGCCGTCGAGCGATTCAGTTACAAGACGGTGCCGCTCCTGAACCTGACCGCTGATTTTTCCTGGGACGGCGAGCGTGGGATGATCCGTGAGCTGCGGCTTCGCCATGAGTCCGGCGAGTTGCGCGGCGACCTCCTGGACGCGCCGAACGATTTCCGGCTCACCGTTGAAAGTGGGATCGACCCGATTGTCTTCCGCGCGTTTACCTCACCCGAGATGGGCCGCTTTCTCGCGGAATGGGTTTGGAGCCGGCCGCCTACCATTCGTTTCGCGTTGCATGGCCCGGGCCGCGATCCGGAAACCTGGACCGGCGACGGAACCATCGCCACCCAGCGCACTCGATTCCGTGGCGCGTGGATGAATGAAGCGAGCGCGGCGTTGCGGCTCGAAAAGGGGGCGCTCCATCTCGACAACCTGCGCGTCCTCCGCGACGAAGGCGCCGGGACCGGATCGATCGCCTACGATTTCGCGCACCACGAAATTCGCTTCAAGGAGATCAAGACCGCGCTTCGTCTCACGGAAGCCATCGTCTGGGTCGACCCGAAATATTTCAAGGAAGTCACGGATTACAAATTCCGCCATCCCCCGAATCTGCTGATCAACGGCGTCTACCATTTTCAGGGTGGTACGAACGATCATATCGAGATCAAGGTCGATGCGCCGAGCGGAATGGATTACGTTTTCCTCGGCAAGAACCTCCCCTTCGATCGGGTCACCGGCCGGCTCCTGTTCACCGACCACCGTCTCCAGCTGATCGATATCGACGGCAAACTTTTTAACGGCGACGTCCGCGGTGGTGCCGATGTTTCCCTGGCCAGAAACGACAAGACCTACAAAGCGAACCTTACCCTCGACGGCGTCGATTTCCCGCGCCTGGCTGATCTCTATTTTAAGTACGAGACAAAGCATGGCCTCCTGAGCGGCGCTTATGAGTGGACGAGCACCGGCAGCGATGCCCGCGCCATGCAAGGCGCCGGCACCGCGAAAGTCACGGAGGGCGACATTTTCGCGATCCCCGTTTTCGGTCCGCTCTCGCAATTGATCTCGGCGATTATTCCCGGGGCGGGATACAGCCTCGCGCGCCAGGCCAAATCCACTTTCACGATCAAGAACGGCGTCATTCACACCGACGATTTCAAAGTGTCCGGAAAACTCTTCGGCATGGTCGGCCATGGAGACATCCATTTCCTCGAGGACAAACTCGACTTCGACATCCGCCTCGAAGCGGGAGGCGCCGGGGTTTTGCTCACGCCGATGTACAAACTTTTCGAATACAAAGGCGAAGGCACCATCGCCAAGCCGAACTGGCACCCAAAGCGATTTTAGATTTCAGATTGCAGATTAATGAAACGACCCACCCGAAAACGAGGTCAGACAGTTTCTTCCCAATCTGAAATCGGCAATCTGAAATCTGCAATCCTCCTCGGCGCTCACATGTCGATCGGCGGCGGGGTGCATCGCGCCATTGAGCGGTCGCGGTCAATCGATTGCACGGCGATGCAGATTTTCGTGAAGAACAATATGCAATGGTTCGCCCGGCCCTTGTTGCGTGAGGAAATCGCGGCGTTTCTGGATCATGCGCAGCGTCAGGAACTGCACGCCGCGTTCGCGCACGCGAACTATCTCATCAACCTCGCGGCCACGAACCCGCAGTTCCTCGCCAACTCTATCCGCGCGCTTTCGGAGGAACTCGTGCGCGCGGACCAGCTCGAGTTGCCGTTCCTGGTCATGCACCCGGGCGCGCATCTCGGAGCGGGCGAAGCCGCCGGCCTGGCGAAAATTATCGAATCAATCGATCGGGTTTTCGCCGGACTACCGAAGATCAAAACGCGAATCGCGCTCGAGACGACGGCTGGCCAGGGATCGTGTCTCGGCGATCGCTTCGAACATCTCGCCGCCATCATCGCGAATGTGCGCGAACCGGAGCGGCTCTGCGTTTGTCTCGATACGGCCCA
>JBEEHI010000140.1:0-7501 GCA_041167305.1 Verrucomicrobiota bacterium | reverse complement strand
TTTCCGCCGCTCCGCACGATCCGTCCCTGCACCATCACATGAACGTGATCGGGAACGATGTAATCGAGCAGGCGCTGGTAATGGGTGATGACGAGAATGCCGATGTTCGGGCCGCGCATCGCGTTGACGCCACTGGCCACGACCTTGAGCGCGTCGATGTCCAGGCCGCTGTCCGTTTCATCGAGGACCGCGTATTTCGGCTGGAGCATGGCCAGCTGAAGAATCTCGTTCCGCTTCTTTTCGCCGCCGGAAAATCCTTCGTTCACCGAACGCGAGGTGAACGAGCGGTCCATCTCCAGCAGGTCCATCTTCTCGTAAAGCTTTGCGTAGTATTCCGTCGCCTCAAGTTCCTCGCCTTCAGGCAAGCGAGCCTGGACTGCGGCGCGGAGGAAATTCGCGATGGTCACACCGGGAATTTCGCTGGGGTACTGAAAGGCAAGGAACAGCCCCTTCCGCGACCGCTCATCCGGCTCGAGTTCCATGATGTTCTCGCCATCCATCTCGATGGTGCCGGAGACGACCTTGTAATCGGGATGGCCGGCAAGCACTTTTGCGAGCGTGCTTTTGCCGGAGCCGTTCGGCCCCATAATGGCGTGCACCTCGCCTTTGGGCACGGCCAGCGACAGGCCGCGAATGATCTCCTGCTCCGCAATCGAAACGCGCAGGTCCTGGATAGACAATTGATTCATTGGTGGGACAAAGAATATAGCGGGTTTGGCCGGCTTTGCGAGCCGGGAAACGCGATTCCTCGTCCGGAAACTGTCGGTACTTCCCCTTTCCGGCCGCCGCAACAACCGGCACTTTTCCTGCTTTATCTTGTTCGGAAACCGGCGCTTGCGCGGCCGGTCCAACAGCGATGAACGACGATACCACGCCAGACCCGTCTGCTGAATCCGAAGCTTCGGGCCGGGCCCAATCAGCCCGGCCACGGCGGATTCTCGTCGTTGATGACGAGCCAGCAGCCCGCGTCCTGGCTAATCGCGTCTTCTCTGAGGCCGGGTTTGAAGTGACCGCGGTCCAATCCGGTTTCGAATGCCTGGAGCGATTCCGGAAAGAACCGCACGGGTTCGATCTTGTCCTGCTCGATCTTTCCATGCCGTTCATGGACGGCGAAGAAACCTTCCGGCGCCTGCGCGAAATTAATCCCAACGTGGTGGCACTTCTGAGCACCGGTTTTCTCGCTCCGGCCCAGGAGCGCATCGAGCGCATGCTGGCCGGCGGCCTGGCGGGTTTCCTGCGAAAACCGCACCGGCCCGACGAATTGTTGGCTCAGGTTCAAGCCGTTCTGGAGAAGATGAAGGTGTCTCGCGGCGGCTGCGCTCTGGCGAGATAACGGCTTCGGCGCGGCGGCTAGAGTAGAGCCGCGCGCAAACTCGCCGCTTGCGGCTCGATCGCGCCAAGAACCTCGTAAATTTCGAGCGGCTGCGGCATGCCCTTGATGGAGGTTTTTCCCAAGGGACGAAGCTCGAATTCCTCGATGACCAGCGACATCACGTTCTCGCCGACAATGAGCTCGGTTCCCAATTCCTTGGTGAGTTCCTGAAGTTTCCAGCTCACGTTGACCGCTTCCCCGATCACGGTGAATTCCATCCGCTGAGGCGAACCGATATTGCCCACCACGACCTCGCCGTGATTAACGGCGACGCCGATCCGAAGCAGGGGAAGACCGCGCGCGGCCCAGCTCTCGTTCAAGCGAGCCAGTTCCTGCCGCATCGCCAGCGCCGCGCGGACCGCATTGGCCGCGTCGTTTCTTACCCCTTCACTGCGCGTGTTTCCCCAGACCGCCATGACCGCGTCCCCGATGAATTTGTCCAGCGTGCCTCCGAACCGGAACACGCACTCGACCATGGCAGTCAGATATTCGTTGAGTTGGGTGACGAGCGCCTGCGGGTCGCTCTTCGCTGTGACCGCCGAGTAACCGCGAATGTCGGAAAACAAAATCGTGGCCGGTTTGATCACGCCGCCTAACGACTGTGCGTAAAGCTTCGGCTGGTCGAGCAGTTCGCGTACGACGTTTTTCGAAACGTATTTTTCCAGCGTCCGGCGAACCCTGTTTTTTTCCAAGCGCTCCCGGGTTAAGTCAGAAATCAATCCGAGGAGAACGGTGAGATTCAGCTCGGCGAGGGGCGCGACCATCGGAAGGAAAAGGGAAGCGCGATTGAAGATAAGCAGCGCCAGCCAGAGGCCCAGGCTATCAACAGCCGTGAGCGTGATGATGCGCAGCCAGGGCGATCGGATGCACAGGGACAAGGCGATGGCGAGCAGGCCGGCGAGGGCCGTTAGTCCCAGCGCGGCCGCGGGAGATAATTCGCGGATGAAGGCGCCCTGGAGCGCGGCGTTCATGGCGTTTAAATGAATTTCCGGTCCGGGCATGACTCCCAGCGGCGTCGGATGCTCGTCGTGCTGCCAGTTTCCCTCCGCCCCGATCACCACGATTTTTCCTCGGAAAAATTCGCCGGCTTGGTAGTTGTGCTGCCAATAACGGGGCACAAAAATCTCCAGGATCGATCTAGGAGCGAAACCCTCCCGCGGTGAAGCGGCGAAACGCAGTAGACGCCCGCGCGAATCAGAAGGCAACGAGTTCGGGAATCCCGCCTTGATGAGAGCGGCCGCGCTAAGAGAAAGAAAACGTTCCGAATTCTCGCGAGGCAATTCTCCATCCGCCTCCTCGAACGCTAATGAGTAACGCGCCCGCCGAACAACCTCATCGTCGTCTGGCCAGAAATTGGTGAAGCCTACGCGATCGTCACTCGCGTCTGTCTGGAGGACGAGAGAATCCGTCGGCCGCGTTAAGATTGTCCCGTTCGTGGAAGAGCCGCGGGAAGGGGCCGAAAGAAAATTGCTCCCGATCACCACGTGGTCTTTGTATTTCTCGAGCGCGAGGCGAAAGGGCACGTCGCCGTCGGTCGCCGTGGGAAAGGTGAGGTCGAACACCACGACCTTCGCTCCCGCGCCGACGAGGCGCTCGAGAATGAGGCCGTAAATCTCGCGCGGCCACGGCCAGCGCTTGCTCATCAATTGCAACGCGCGCGCTTCCGGTGAATTGGCGTCTTGAAGCCCGTAGAGTTTCTCGAGATCGGCGGACTCCTCCAAGCCGATCGAATCGGAATCAATCGCGAGGAAAACCAGGCTCGGATCCCTCGGTGCGGGTCGCCCGGTGCGCGCGAGCGCGTCCTGGTAAAGGTTGCGCAAGCGGACGTAGGCAAAGGGCTGAAACAGTTCCAAAAGGATCAAGCTGCCCAGGCAGATGAGCGCGACGAGGCTAATGAGGAAAGCGCGCTTCATGCGGATCGCTGACAGGAAGCGGAATCTGTGCCCCCCAGTGGCAGGGAGAGCCCGTTCTCCCAAGGAGGCACGCGGGCTGCTAAACAGTTCGCGTGAATTCTCCTAAGCTGCCGATCCTCTCTGCCTTTTTGGCGCTGATCGCCTTCTCAGCCGGGCGGGCGCAACAGCCGGCGTCTTCCATCGAGCGCGCGCGATTGTTTCAAAACACGCCGACCGCGACGGTCAATGCTGACGGCATGGCTTTGGCCACGGACGAGAGCGAGGCGTCGTCTGACGACAGCTTTGGAACCCAGGTCATTCTTACTAAACGCGAGCGCCCCAAAACTGTTTCGCTCACTGGCGACGTCTCCGTCTTCTTCACTGACAATGCCGCCCTGACCCCAAATGACAAAATCGACGACGTCTTCTTTGTCACCAATGCGGGAGCGAGCTGGACACCACGGATCAATCCTCGGCTGGAAGGGCAACTCTCCGCTCACGCGTCGATCTTTCGTTATGGCAGCACGTCGGCCCTCGATTTCGAAAATCTTGGCTTAGGCGCCGCCCTTTTCTGGAGCCCGGAGCATTTCGCGGACATCGCACTTTTTGCGCGCTATGATTTCATCGAGCTGCTCGACCGCCACAGCAACGAAATCCTCCGCGATCACGAATTCACGGTCGGTGGCCAAAAGATTTTCGCCGTCGGGAAATCGCAATCTTTTTTCACCCTTGGGGCTTCGGTCACAGGTGACATTTCACAGCCCTCTTCGGCGCAGCGGCAGATGACCGCGATCTTTGCCGGATATCATTGGCAAATCACCCGTGCCTTCGAGGCCGAACTCTACTATCGAGCGGCTGGTTACTTTTATAACCACGCCGATCACGCGGACTTCAACCAAGTCGTGACTGGAAGCCTGCGCTATCGCCTTTCGCGCAATGCCGATCTGAACGGCTTCGTTTCCTTTAGCAGCAATCGATCTGAAAAGACCCGGTTCGATTACAACGCGGTCACCTCTGGCGGCGGGGTCGGGGTGACTGTCCGCTTCTAGGTCGGGGCAATTATGGAGATTCTAAACCCGGGCATGCTTGCTGCTTTTTGACACCTCACCCGGTGACGGGTGTGTATGCGTAATATCGGACTAACTCTTCTTATCGGGGCAACGGCAATTCTCGCCTCCACCGTTTACGCCGGCCCGTTAACCGAAGCGCGGGTTACTAGGATCGTAAACAAGGTGATTGTCACAGATCCGGCAAAGGGTGCGCATCCCGCTGCCTTGGACGAGACGATCAAAGACCAGATCGAGCTAAAGACCGGTGTAAAATCGCGCTCCGAGCTCCTGTTCCAAGATCAGACGCTGACCAGGATCGGACCCGAGACGAGCTTCCGATTCAAGGCAGGAACCCGCGAAATGTCACTGGAGAAGGGAACGATGCTGCTTCAGGTGCCCAAGGGTTTGGGCGGCGCAGAAATTCGCACGGCTTCAGTCACCGCGGCCATTACTGGCACAACGATCTTGATGGAATACACACCCTCGAAGCACATCAAGGTGTTGGTGCTGGAAGGAAGTTTACGCCTTTCCGTCAACGGCCGATTTGGCGACTCCGTCGTCTTGCGCCCTGGACGCATGGTGTTAATGCGACCCGACGCGAAGAAAATTCCGCCGCCGGTTTCGGTGGATCTGAAGCGAATCGTCAAGACTTCGTCCCTGGTAAACATGTCCAAGAAGAAGGGCGCGCCCTTGCCGAGCATCGCTCTGATTGAGAATGAAATTGCGCAGCAGACGCACGATAAAGGGAATGCCGATTTGGTCGACACCGGTCTCGTCATTCACGGCTCCGGGACAACGGCGCTGAATAGCACCGGCACAGTCATCGATGTGCTCGTGCGGAATGAAACGGGCCGCAGCCTGACCGCCGCGCAGCCCGCAGCCACACCCGGACCGGCGAGTACTCTCGACCCGACTCCGGGCGCCAATCCTTCCCCAACGCCGGCCGCCCTCGCTACTCCCGCGCCGACCCCGAACGTCAATCCTTCAGCCACGCCTGGCCCGACTGCCACGCCTGGCGGAGACGGCGATGATGAGGACGACGATGGCCATGGAAATAAGGGTAAGCATAAAGGACAAGACAAGGACAAGAAGAAGCCTGGCGACCTGCGCGTGGCGCCGCTTCCTCCGTCGGCGGTGGACCGGGCCCGGCTTTCGCCCCAGGAAACCATTTCACCGGCGACCAGGTCTTTCCGCAATGAACACTGAGCCCACGGACGATCCGGCCCGGAAGACAACGGAAGCCGCGAGTGAGCTCAACAATCTCCTGGAAATAATTTCCGGGACGAGTTCAGCCATCGAAAATATTTGGGCTGGGAACGACGGCTCGCAGAAATATTTCGATATGCTGCGGGCCAGCGTCGATCGGGCGGCAAGGGTCACCGCGCAATTGGCCGAGCACGCGGGCGGAACCGACAAAACGATCTTGCTTCATCCCGAGCTGGTGCGATTTGCGCGCCCGCGAAAAGCGCCGGAGCCCGAGCCCAGGAAAAAGCGCCATCTGCTCGTCGTCGACGACGAACCCATGGCCCTCGTGCTGGCGAAACGGATTCTTTCGGAGGCCGATTTCGACGTCACCACCGCGCAATCCGGCTTCGAATGTCTGGATTTGTTTCGCAAACGTCCCCGCCATTTCAATCTCGTCCTGCTCGATCTCTCCATGCCTTTTATGGATGGTGAGGAAACTTTTGACCGGCTTCGCGGCATCAACCCGGAAGTCGTCGTGCTTCTGAGCACGGGTTTTATCGCGCAGGAACGGCTCGATCGCATGGTCGCGGCCGGCATGGCGGGATTTCTCCGGAAACCGCATCGCCCCGATGAAATGGTGGCCCACGTTCAGAGGGTGCTGGAAAGCGTGAAGATGTCGCGGGCCGGTTGCCTCGTGAACACCATCGCTTCGTAATCGGCGCCGACCATGAGTGCCCTTCTCGAAAAAGCGTTCGACCAGCTGTCGCAGAACCGGTTATTCGAGGGCATCGGATCGGGCCTGCTCGAGAGAATTGCGCCTGATGTTCATGTCGTCCAACTGAACGCTGGCGAAGTGATCTTCCGTGAAGGCGACCCGGGCGATCTCATGTATCTCGTCGGCCAGGGATCGGTGAAGATCTCCAAGTCTGGCCGGGGCGGTCAGCAGGAAACCCTCGGGTTCATTAAGTCCGGAAATTTCTTTGGCGAAATGGCGTTGCTCGATGGCGAGCCGCGCTCGGCCATGGCCACGGCGGCCGAGTCCACGCTTCTGGGCACGGTCGACGAACCGACGTTCCAGCACATTCTTGCTCTCGCACCGAGCCGCCTGCACATGAATTTCCTGCGCTCCGTCACCGAGCGCCTTCGCAGTGTGAACTCGCATTTCATCACGGAAATCATGCGCTCCGAACGGCTCAGCCTGGTGGGCGCGATGGCGAACTCCATCATCCACGATTTGAAAAATCCGATCTGCATCGTGCGCTGCTGCTCGGACTTGATCGCGCGAGACAGCACCGATCCTCGGGTTCGCGAGCTCACCACGATGACCGACAAGGCCATCAACGGAATGCTGGCGATGACGCAGGAGCTCCTCGACTACGCCCGCGGTTCGACCTCGCTCGCGTGTGAAAACGTTTCGATCTGGCGCCTGCTCGACGAACTGAATCAACAGGCGCTCCGGCTATTGCCGGGACACAACATTCAGTTCGCCAAGAATATTCGTTATGACGGGAACCTCTTCGTCGACCTGCCGCGCTTTACCCGGGTCCTCGCCAACCTGATCAAGAATGCGCGAGAAGCGATGCCGAGTGGGGGGATTCTCACCATCAGTACCGACCTCGTGCATGGTCAGGTCGTCATCCGCATCTCGGATACTGGCATCGGCATTCCAGCAGAACTTCTCCCGAAACTTTTCGAGCCTTTCGTCACCCACGGGAAATCGAACGGCACTGGTCTCGGTATGGCGATCGCGAAATCCGTTATCACGGCGCACAAGGGAAAAATCTCCGTCGCGAGTGTGCAGGGCAACGGGACTACGGTCGACATCCGCCTGCCCGCGCCGGCCGCCGACGCTTAGTCGCGAATCGCGATTGCGAATTGCGGTTTGCCATCTAAGAATGTGAGCGGCGAGCGCCGCGTTTGAGCCTCTGCTTTACCCCGTGGTGTAACGGTAACACAGCGCCCTTTGGAGGCGTTATTCATAGTTCGAATCTATGCGGGGTAGC
>JBEEHI010000139.1:0-10439 GCA_041167305.1 Verrucomicrobiota bacterium | reverse complement strand
GACAGAATTCGGCTTATCGCCATCGAAATGAAGGGCGCTTTCGGAAACGAAGGCGCCCTTCCGCTTTTTGCTCCGGGGCGGCAGCGATGATATGACGCTTTCGCAACATGATCCGGCGACTGATTTTGGGGTTGGTCTATCTCCTGGCGGCGGCCTTGGTTGGTGGCGGGCTTTGCTTCTTCGGAGTTTGGATCCCCAACAAACCCTCTCTCGGCAAGTATCCGATCCGGGGTATCGACGTTTCCCATCATCAGGGCAACATAGATTGGAAGCGGGTCAGGGCGGGCGGAGTTCATTTCGCCTACATCAAGGCAACCGAAGGCGCTGACTTCACGGACGCGAAATTTCCCGATAATTGGAGAGATAGCGGCGCGGCTGGAGTCACTCATGGCGCCTATCACTTTTTCACACTGGGAACATCCGGACAGTCTCAAGCGGCCAACTTCATTGCCCGGGTCCCTATCGAGGAGAGCGCGTTGGCCCCAGCGATCGATCTTGAGTTTTCCGGCTACAATCTAAACCGGCGTCCATCGTCCGATGAGTTTCAGCGTGAGCTCTCGATTTTCTGGGACGCGATCGTTGGGCATTATGGGAAGGTGCCGGTTGTTTACACGGCCAGCGATTTTCAGAAACAATACCTTTCGGCAATGCCGATCGAACGTTTGTGGATTCGCGAAGTCATCCTAGTCCCGGCATCTGGTTGGACATTTTGGCAGTTTACTCCGCGCGCACGAGTGGCCGGCATCTCGGGCTTCGTTGATATGAACGTTTTTCGCGGGTGTCGATCGGGATTTTGAGAGATTAAGCCACGGCCGTGACTAATAAGCGCCCGGCTCGCCGGGGATTTCAGGCTGGCTTTCCTCGATACGTCTTGAGGTATTTCATCCCGGTGTCGCACATCACGGTGACAATCGTCGTATCTGGTCCCAGTTGCTCTGCCAATCGCAAAGCGGCGATAATATTGCCGCCAGTGGAAGTGCCGGCGAATAGACCTTCTTCGCGCGCCAGCCGGAGGGCCATGGTGGTTGCCTCTTCTGTCGACACGTTTTCGAATTGATCGGCGATTCCTTTTTTCCAAAGCGGCACAACGAAACCCGCTCCGACTCCGTCGATTTTGTGAGCGCCCGGTTTGCCGCCCGAAAGCACCGCGGATTCTGACGGCTCGACCGCGACGATTCTGACTTGTTGGTTATGGTTGCGTAAACGTTCCCCGATTCCGCGAAGTGAGGCCGCCGTCCCGACCATCTGGACGAAGCCATCGATCTTTCCCTCGGTCTGATTCCAAATTTCGTCCGCCATCCTGTGGTAGGCGCGAAGTTGATCGGTATTCTTCAGCTGATCAGTCCAGAACCCACCGGTTTCTTCGGTGATAACGCGGGCCGCCTCGACCATGTCGCGAGTGAGCTTCTCGGTCATGCCTCCACTCTCACTCGGCACGATTTGCAGCGCGGCCCCAAGGATTTTCATGTGATCGAGCTTCTCCTGCGAGAACGCGTCTGAGCTGACGATGCGAAGCGGATATCCCTTCACCGCGCAGACCAGGGCCAGCGAAACACCGGTGCTGCCGCCGGTATATTCGACGACCGATCCGCCGGCTTTGAGTCGGCCGTCCGCCTCCGCCGCCTCGATCATCGCCAGCGCCATTCGGTCCTTCATGCTGCCCGTCGGATTTTCGCTCTCGATTTTCAGCAGAATGCGCGCGCCATTCTTCGGTACGATCTTGCGCAACGGCAGCAACGACGTTTGGCCGATGCATTCGAGGATATCCCGGATATCCCGCGGGTGCGTCATCGCAGAACGTCGTCCAGACAGTGCAGCAAACACGCAACCGTTTCTTCGGTTTCGTCGCCCATGTTCGAGAGGCGGAAAGTCTGGCCTTTGATCTTGCCGTAGCCGGGGTCGATGACGAGGTGGTGCTTTTCGCGGAGGTCGCGGGCGAGTTTGGGAATGTCGATGCCGCGGATGTTTTTGACGCAGGTCAGCGTCTTCGAGCGGTAGCCGTCTTGAGCGAAGAAGTCGAAGCCGCGCTCGCGGACCCAATCGTGGACGAGCGTGTTCGTTTTCGCGTGACGCTCATAACGGTTCGTCAGGCCTTCGGCAAAGATGTCGTCGAGCTTCGACTCGAGGGCGTGGATGTGGCCGATGCTCGGGGTCGTCGGGGTCATGTCGTTTTCCTGGTTCTTTTTGAACTCGAGGAAGTCGAAGTAGTAGCCGCGATCTTTCTGCTTCTCGGCGCGCGCGAAACCGTTTTCGGATACGGAGAAAAGAGAAAAGCCGGGAGGCAACGCGAGGGCTTTCTGGCTGCCCGTGAGGAGGACGTCGATCCCGAGATCGTCCATTGGAATCGGGACGGCGGAGAAGGAGGAGACGGAATCGACGATGAGCACAACGTCGGGATATTTTTTCGCGACGGCGCAGGTTTCGGTGAGCGGATTCATGACGCCGGTGGAGGTTTCGTTGTGGATGAGGGTGACGGCGTCGAAATTGCCGGTCGCGAGTTTTTCATCGAGCGCGGCGGGATCGATATGCGTGCCCCAATCGACCTGAAGTGACTCCGCGGATTTTCCGCAGCGGCGGCTGACATCGAGCCACTTGTCGGAGAAGGCGCCGCACATGCAGTTGAGGACGCGTCGCGAAACGAGATTGCGGACGGCAGCTTCCATCACGCCCCAGGCGGAGGAGGTGGAGAGAAAGACGGGTTGTTTCGTTCCGAACAAATCCTGGAGGCGCGGATGAATGGAGCGGTAGAGCGCGCGGAACGCTTCACTGCGATGGCCGATCATCGGACGGCGAAACGCGGCCCAGGTCTTTTCGGAGACTTCGACCGGGCCGGGAATGAAGAGCTTGTCGTGGGACATGGAAGAAAACCCTCCTCCGCAAGGCTACGGCGGGCAAGCGTCGAACCGCGTTATGTCCCGCGCCTAGTCTGCTTGTTTAATGAAACTGATGTCGCCGCTGCGTTCCAGGCGCGCCGTCGCGATCGTCGAAATATTTTCGGTCTTGGCATCGAGGCGCAGATCTTCTTCGAGGTCGTGCTCGGAAACGAGGGAGCGCCGCATTTCGGCGTGATCGATCTTTCCGTTTCGCACCAGTGTGACCGGGGCGCCTTTGAGGAGTTTGCCGAAGGCGTGCGATTTACAGGCGCCTAACGCGCAGGCGCGATGGATCACCATAAGGACTATGCCGGCTGCGATGGTGGTGAAGAACGGCGCGGTTCCGTTAATGGCGCGGGAGAGCATCGAACCAATAAGGACGATGAAGATCGCGTCGAAGGCGGTTTTTTCCGAGAGCGAACGCCGGTCGCCAATGCGGACGAGGGCGAGGCCGATGATGAAGATGAACAGGGAGCGGAGCGAGATGTGGAGCAGGGTGAGCTCACTCGCTTTGCCGTCCGGGCCGAGGAAGGTGAGGAAAAAATTCTGGAGCGCAGTCATGAAAACGTTTCGCCGGAAGGCGGCGGCGCGCGCGTATCAATGTGGCGCCCTCGAGCGATAAATCCGGGTCTCGCGTCAGATACGTTTTCTCAATGAACGAAAATTAACCAGGGAGAAAAAATGCCACAGGGAGACAAATCGAGTTACACATCGAAGCAGAAACGGAAGGCGGAGCACATCGAAGAGGGCTACGAAAAGCGCGGGGTCTCGAAGAAAGAAGCCGAGAAGCGTGCCTGGGCGACCGTGAACAAATCGGACAAGGGCGGTAAGAAGAGCGGCTCGGGGCGCGGGAAGAAAAGCAGCGAGGCCTCGTCGCGCAAAGGCGGCAAGAAATCAGGCGGGAAAAAGAAACGCTGATCGATCGTCACCCCGTTTCGGTATTCCATGCCAGCCAGGAATCCAGACCTGCACGGCAGCGCTCCGGACAAATCCGAGGTCGCGTTGTTGCTCATCGACATCATCAACGATCTCGATTTTCCAGAGGCGAACCAGCTCCTGCGCTACGCCCGGCCGATGGCGAAGAAACTTTCGCGCCTGAAACAGCGCGCGAAGGAAGCCGGCGTCCCGGTGATTTACGTGAACGATAATTTCGGGCGCTGGCGATCCGACTTCCGCAGGCAGGTGCAGCATTGTCTGCGCGATGGTTCGCGCGGCCACGAGATCGTTTCGCTCCTGCAACCGGACGAGGACGATTACTTCGTTCTGAAGCCCAAGCACTCCGGCTTCTTCTCGACGACGCTGGAAACTCTCCTCCATTACCTGGGATCGCGGAAACTGATCCTGACCGGCATCGCAGGGAACTTCTGCGTCCTGTTCACGGCGAATGACGCTTACATGCGTGATTACGACCTGATCATCCCTTCCGACTGCACGGTTTCAAACACGGCCGAGGAGAATCGCGAAGCGCTGGCCCTGATGCGGAAGTTTCTGAAGGCGGATACGCGGCCGTCCACGAAACTACGGCTGCCGAGGGTGCGAAAGAAAAAGAGGGCGCGCTAACGTTCGACCGCAAAAAGCAGCCCAAGGGCGTGCCGTCTCCAATGTGCGCCGGCCCTTGCGCGGGAAACTATCGCGTGGCATAAGAGCAAGCCTCGCGCGCCAGTCCCGGCGGGCGATGTTTCCACTCTGTTAAACATGCCGACGACTCTTTCCACTACCGACACCGCGCCGGAGCGTGACGTTTTCTGGGAACGCTACAAAAAAGAGGTGATGGCGGTGCTGATCCTCGCCCTGCTGGCCGTCGCGGCTTACGGAGGCTACCGACTTTATTCCGACCGGCAGGCGAACGCCGCCGCCACCATGCTGTCCAGCGCGAAGAGTGCGCCCGATTTCCAGAAGGTGATCTCCGACTATCCCGGCACACCGTCTGGCGGATCAGCGTATCTGTTGCTCGCGGACGCGCAGCGAAACGAAAAGAAATTCAGCGAGGCGAACGCGACGCTGCAGACTTTCCTGGATAAATTTCCCAAGCACGAGCTTGCGGGCACGGCGCGACTAGCGGTGGCCGGAAACCTCGAGGCGATGGGCAAAAAGGACGATGCCCTGACGGCGTATGAGCGCGTGGTCTCGGGCGATCCACATGGGTTCACGGCGCCGATCGCTTTGTATTCCGAAATCCATCTCTTCAAGGAAAAGAAGCAGATCGAGGACGCACGGCGTGTATGCGAAACGATCAAATCTCAATATCCGCAAAGCCGCCTCGTGGCGGACGCGGAATATCAGCTGCGCTTGCTCAAAGTAGATAGTCCGCCGGTTCCGCCATCGGCACCTCCGCCGACGATCGCGGCTCCTCCGCCTGCTGCGGCTCCGTCAGCGCCACCCCCAGCGCAATCAGCCGCGCCAGCTGCGCCTCCGCCGCCCGCGCCAAAGAATTCGCAGCCACCGAAAAAGAAGCCGTAGTCGAGTTGTAGTGGCAGGCGTGTCGCCTGCACTCGAAGAATGCGGCCGGCATGGCCGCCGCTACCGAGAGATTACCGCTTCGAGAACTGGAAGCGTTTGCGCGCGCCGGGCTGACCCGATTTCTTGCGCTCTTTCATCCGCGGATCGCGCCGAAGGAGGCCTTCAGCCTTGAGCGTTCCGCGAAGATTCGCATCGACCAGCAACAGGGCCCGCGAGATCGCGAGCCGAGCCGCGCCGGCCTGGCCGGTGGCGCCGCCGCCAGTCGTGTTGATGGAGAGATCGTAGGAGTTCGCCAGCTTCACCACCTGCAATGGCTGGAGCACCGTGTTCTGGAGCGGGATCGTGGGGAAATAATCCTCAAAGCTCTTGCCGTTGATGTCGATCTTGCCGCTGCCAGCCGTCATGCGGATACGCGCGACGGAAGTTTTGCGGCGGCCGGTGGCGATGAATTCCTGAGTTTGGGCCATGGGAAGTCCTAGAGTGAAACGGCGGCCGGTTGCTGGGCCGCATGCGGATGGAGATCACCGCGATATACTTTCAATTTCCGATAAACGGCGCGGCCGAGTTTGTTATGCGGGATCATCCCGCGGATGGCGTGCTCGACGAGCAGCTCCGGATGCCGCGCGCGACGCGCCTTGGCGTTTTCGGTTTTGTGGCCGCCGACGAAACCCGAAAAGCTCATGAAGGATTTCTGGTCCTCCTTCTTTCCGCTCAGCCGCACTTTTTCGGCGTTGATGACGACCACAAAATCGCCGGTATCGACGTGAGTCGTGTAGATCACCTTCTCTTTGCCGCGCAAAAGATTCGCCGCCTTCACAGCGACCTGGCCGAGGATTTGGTCCTTGGCGTCAATGATCCACCACTTGCGTGGTACTTCGTTGGCTTTAGCGGAAAACGTCTTCATCAGAGCGGGAAAGGGCCCGGAAACTACCGATGAGGCAGGGGGGTGTCAACTGGTTGTTCGAGCGGTGCGCGCTCGGGCGAAGCCGGCCCACGCGTGCGCAGAGTGGCACCGCAGCTGCTTATAATTGCCATAACATGCGCCTCCAACTTTCTGCCGCCTTGTTTCTTTCGGTTGTCTCCGCGTTGCCGGCGTTCGCCGCCGGAAAAGATGACGATGCCGCTTCAAGCCGCGCCGTCATTCGCGAGATGAATCTGGCCCGCCAAAACCCCGCGCTCTATGCGACGTTCGTCCAGGAATTGCGCGGCCAAATGAACGGCAATGTTTTGGTTCTTCCCGGCCACACGAGAATCCGCACCAAAGAAGGCACGGCCGCTGTCGACGAGGCCATTCGCTTCCTGCGCAACGCGCAGTCCCTGCCGCCACTGGCACTCTCTCGCGGAATGAGCCGCGCCGCTGCGGACCATTGTGCGGACCAGGCCGCTGGCGGATTCGGTCATGAGGGCCGGGATCGCAGCCACGCCGGCGAACGGATCGCGCGCTACGGGAATTTTAGCGGCGGCTGGGCGGAAAATATTTCGTACGGGAAATCAACGGCGCGCGCGGTGGTGCTCGCACTGATCATTGACGACGGGTTACCGGCGCGGAAGCATCGCACGAATATTTTCAATCCGAGCTACGGTTATGCCGGCGCCGCGTTTGGCCGCCACGCGCGGTTCGGAACGATGTGCAGCATGGATTTCGCCGGCGGCTACGCCGAGCGCGGTGAATCGGCCGCCGACACGCTGGTCGCGCGGAATTTCTAACCTATTGTTTATCCGGCCGTTCGGGCCGCAGCTTGTCCAGGATCGGCTGAATAGACGGATCCGCTTTCAACAGCGCGGGGCGCAAAACTTCGCGAAACTCATGCCGGGCCTGCTTTAGCTTTTCCCGCGCGGCTTGCACCGCCGGATCGGCCATGGCTTTCTCGTGCGCGGCGCGCAACCGGGTGCGTTCGTCTTCGGTCAGGCTCGCCAACAAACGGGACCGGCGTTCGTTTTGGAATTGCCGAAAAGGGCGGTCCGGCCGATCGGGCGGTTGCTGCGCCAGAACGCCTGGCGCCCATTGCGCCACGCAGGCGAGGGCGGGAACAAGGAGGTAAGTCAGTTTCGCTTTCATCTATTGGTATTGTAAACCAGCCTCGCGCCAAAGTTGCGAGGCGAATCAGAAATGGTCGCTGGTCATTTCATTTCGCCAAGCGTAATTTTGCCGCTTTCTCATGGCCCAACAAACTCCCGCTGCCGCCCGGACCGCGATCACTCCGCGGCGCGAAGACGATTTTCCCGAGTGGTACCAGCAGGTCATCCGCGCCGCCGAACTGGCCGAGCCCTCGGAAGTGCGCGGCTGCATGGTCATCCGGCCGTGGGGTTACGGCATCTGGGAAAACATGCAGCGCCAGCTCGACGCGATGTTTAAGGCGACCGGGCACCGGAACGCCTACTTCCCGCTCTTTATTCCGCTGAGTTATTTCGAAAAAGAGGCGGCGCACGTCGAAGGCTTCGCCAAGGAATGCGCCGTGGTCACGCACACCCGCCTCGAGGTCAATGCCGACGGCAAAATGGTTCCGGCCAGCCCGCTCACGGAGCCGCTGGTCGTCAGGCCAACGTCCGAGACCATCATCGGCGCGACCTATGCGAAATGGGTGCAGAGCTACCGCGATTTGCCCATCCTTCTTAACCAGTGGTGCAACGTCGTGCGGTGGGAAATGCGTCCGCGCATTTTTTTACGGACCACTGAATTCCTCTGGCAGGAAGGCCACACCGTGCACGAGACCGAGGCCGAGGCGCGCGAAGAAACAAAGCGGATGCTCGACGTTTACGAAACGTTCGCGCGCGATCATGTCGCGCTGCCGGTTTTCCACGGCGAGAAATCGGAGAGCGAACGTTTTCCCGGCGCGGTCCAGACGCTTTGCATCGAAGCGATGGTGCAGGACCGGAAAGCGATCCAGGCCGGCACCTCGCATTTTCTCGGACAGAATTTTTCCCGCGCCAGCGGAATCCAGTTCCAGACCCGCGATGGCAAACAGGAATTTGGTTGGACGACGAGCTGGGGGATGACGACGCGCATGATCGGGACCCTGATCATGACGCACGCCGATGACGATGGACTAGTGCTACCTCCCCGGATCGCGCCGACACATGTCGTGATCATCCCAATCACCCCGAAGGAAGAAACGCGCGCCGCGGTCCTTGAAGCGGCCGATAAACTGGCCGCGCAACTCCGAAGCGTGCGCTACTTCAATGCGCCCATCGAAGTCGAAGTCGACCGTCGCGATCTCGGCGGCGGCGTGAAGAATTGGGAATGGATCAAGAAAGGCGTGCCGATACGGGTCGAGTTAGGTCCGCGCGATCTGGAATCGGGAAACGTCGCCGTGAGCCGGCGCGATCAGCCGGTGAAATCCAAGGAGTTCCTCACGACCGAAGAATTCGTTAAGCAAGCTGCCTCGCTGCTGGATTCGATTCAGAACAATCTGCTCGACCGCGCGACGGCTTTTCGGGATGCGAATACCAAGCCGATCGATTCGAAAGAGGAATTCTACTCCTTTTTCACCGCAAAAAATTCCACCAAACCCGAGATCCACGGCGGCTTCGCGCTTACGCATTGGGATGGCTCCCGCGAGGTGGAAGAGCAAATCAAGAGAGACCTGAAAGTCACGATCCGCTGCATTCCTTTCGACGACCCGGCGAATCCGCCGGAAGCGGGAACCTGTCCTTTCACGGGGAACCCGAGCGCGCGCCGCGTGGTTTGGGCGAAAGCCTACTAATCCCCGAGTACGGTTGACGCGGAGAAACGGGTCGGGTTTATTCCGATGGTGGCAAGCGATATCACACTTTACAGCCGGCAATGGTGTTCCTGGTGCATGGATGCCAAGGAATATCTGACTGAGCGCGGCTATGAGTTTAACGAAATCGATGTCGGCAAAGACCGCGAAGCGTACGACGATATGCTCGAGTTATCCGATCAGACCTACGTGCCCACGCTCGTCGCGGGCGACGAGGTGCTCGCCAATTTCGATACTGGGCAGCTGGAGAAATTTCTGAAGCAGCACGGAATCGAGCCTTAATGTTGTTTGGCCTTTTTCTTACGCTGGGTGTTGCGGTCCTCAGCGTCGCCTTGCGCAGCTACCAGACTTCCTTCGCCCAAAAGGCCGGTGCGGTCGGAATTCTCGCGTCCACGTTTCTGGCCGTTTATTTCGTCTCCGGGAGTTGGCTGGCTGGATTGAGTGCCGCCCTGGCGTGGTTCTTCCTGCCGTGGCTCGAAATTCTCACGCGGATTCGTGCGCTTCGATTACCGAAAGAGAAAGCGCTCCGGCCAAAGAGTCCGCCTTCGTCGGAAATTTTCCCGTCCCTGGAGGAAATCACGACTGAAATCCAGAACGAGGGTTTCGCGCACGTGAATGACGCGGGCTGGGATTGGGAAGACTACAAGCAATTCTTCCGGCTCTTCTACAAGGAAGAAGATCGGGCCCAGGCCACGATTTGCCTGAACGAGCAGCACGACCTGTCGTTTTATTACCTTCGCATTTCCTCCCGCGCGAATGACGGCATCATCTGGACGACGTGGAACTATCCGCTCTCCTATGGATTAAAACTCACGCCGCAGTTTCGGATCAACCGGCAGCGTCCGGACCAGTCGTTTTGGCAGCTCTATCAAAGCCACAAGGAATTTCTCCGTCAGCACCAGGTCGAAACCAGCGTCATTGATCCGTTGGATGAAGATCGCATCCAGCTCGAAGTCGAGAACGATTTGCGCGACCAGATCGCGCACAACATCAGGAAGGGCGTCCTAAAATCGACGCCGGATGGCGAGGTGAAGTATTCCTGGCGCGGGATGGTTTATCTCTGGTGCCAGTTCTTGCTCGATCTCGTGCGCTTATGAAGATCGTTAGATCTTCATGACCTCAGCTTCTTTGCGCTCGAGGTGATCGTCGATCTGCTTGACGGATTTATCCGTTAGTTTCTGGACGCCGGCTTCCAAGTCGTGGAGGCCATCTTCGGTCAGGTCGCCTGCCTTCTGCATCTTTCGGGCATCGTCCACTGCCGTCCGGCGGTTGGCCCGCACCCGCACCCGCGCTTCCTCCGCCATCTGCCGCAACGATTTCACGAGATCTTTCCGGCGTTCCTCGGAAAGTTCGGGAATCGGGAGCCGGATGATTTTTCCATCCA